>JAYVGK010000055.1:0-1568 GCA_043772215.1 Acidimicrobiales bacterium
GTTCATTGGCGCTGCATTCCGTCACGTTTGCGTCTGCGCCCGGTCCGCCCCGATTCAACTGACTCGATACGAATTGGCAGCGTCACCAGTTGCGCCAAGTAGTGCGTGTCGGCGGTTGCATGGGGAAAGGCCATGGCGTCCACGAACAATTGCTGAAAACGCGGTTCGATGGCCGTTTCGATCTTCACCACATGACGCGTCGCCCCCTCGACTTCGCGCCGTAGTTGCCGTGACAGCAGAGCCCGTACGGCCCCGGCACCGGCCGCGTTACCCACCGAGCGCACCCCATCAAGGGCACAGTCCGGCACCAAGCCCAGCACCATTGCGTACAGCGGGTCGATATGCGAGCCGAAGGCGCCGGCCAAGCGAATGTCGGTGAGCTCCGCCACCCCGGCGTGTTCCACCAATAGGTCGATACCGGCCCGTAAGGCAGCCTTGGCCAATTGGATGGCCCGGACGTCGGCTTGCGTGATGAGCAGGCGAATATCGCCATGCTCGTAGAGAACGTAGGAGAACGTACGACCGTCTCCCACTACCCGAGGGGAGCGGTCGGCGCTGCCACCATCGATGGTGCCGTCGGTGACGATGATGCCAGCCAAGAACATCTCGGCCATGACCTCGATGATGCCCGAGCCACACACTCCGCTGATGGTGAGCCCGGCGGTAGACGCAGCAAAGCCGGGGTCGTCGGACCATAGGTCGCTGCCGATGACCTTTATCCGTGGCTCCAGCGTCACCGGGTTGATACGAACCCGTTCGATGGCCCCGGCCGTGGCCCGCTGACCGCAACTGATCTGCGCGCCTTCAAATGCAGGTCCGGTGGGACTGGAGGCGGCGTACTGATCGGTGACGCAACCCAACACGATTTCCGCGTTGGTGCCGACATCCACCAGTAACTGCCAGTGCGGCGATCGATGGGGACCTTCGGCCAGCATGGCAGCGGCAGTGTCGGCCCCCACGTGGCCGGCGATGCACGGCAGCAGATAGGTGGATGCGTTGGGCAGATCTACGCCCAGGTCGGTGGCCCTGCAGTGCACGGCGTCGGAGGTGGCCAACGTGAACGGGGCCATACCCAGCGGCGTGGGATCGATACCGAGTACCAAATGGTGCATGATCGGATTGCCCACCAGCACCATGTCCAACACCCGATCGCGGTCCACCTCGGCCTCGGTGAGCAATTCACCTACCAATTCGTTGAGCGCTGTGCGCACCGATGCCGTCAGCTCACGTTCGCCCCCCGGGTTCATCATCACGTACGACACCCGACTCATGAGATCTTCGCCGAAACGGATCTGCGGGTTCATACGGCCACTGGAAGCCATCACTTCACCGGTGGCCAAATCGCATAGGTGACCTGCAATGGTGGTGGAGCCGATGTCCACGGCCACGCCGTAGATGCTGTCCACGAACCCGGGCCACACCGCCACCACCTGATCGCCAACATCGTCAGTACGCAGAGCAACGGTGGCCGCCCGCTCATCATTTTCCAACGCTGGTTGTATCAATGGCAGCGCGCGCATCGACACGCTCGACGCATTGCGGCCATGCTGATCCTTGAGTGCCTTGAT
>JAYVGK010000056.1:0-2917 GCA_043772215.1 Acidimicrobiales bacterium
TTCACGATATCGAGGTGGGCATCGCCGACACGGGTGTGAAGGCGGCCATCCTGAAATGCGCTACGGACGAGCCCGGGGTAACTGCGGGTGTGGAACGTGTGCTGCGTTCGGTTGCTCAAGCCCATCGTGCCACTGGAGTGCCGATCTCCACCCACACCCATGCTGGCACTCGTCGAGGACTCGAACAGCAACAGATTTTTGCCGCCGAGGGCGTGGATCTGACACGCGTAGTGATCGGACATAGCGGCGACAGTACCGACATTGGCTACCTCGAAGAGCTCATGGCGGCCGGGTCATATCTCGGGATGGACCGATTCGGGATCGAGGTGATGTTGCCTTTCGAGGACCGGGTGAACACGGTGGCCGTGCTGTGCCAGCGGGGTCACGCTGATCAAATGGTGCTCAGTCATGATGCCGCCTGCTTCAACGATTGGCTTCCTCATGATGACTTGCCCACCATGATGCCGCAGTGGAACTACCTGCACATCACCAAGGACGTGATCCCGGCACTCAAGGCCAAGGGAGTCACCAACGAACAAATCAAGGCGATGCTCGTCGACAACCCACGCAAGATCTTCGAGCAACCGCGAGGGTCATATTGATGCGATCTATTTGAACGCCAGCGGATTGATGGGGGAGCCCACACCACCCGTCACTTTCAACACCGGAGCGCAGAAGAAGAACTCCCACACTCCGTCGCTGGCGCAGTCAGTCGCCAGTTCCTCCAGGTCGAAGATCTCACCCAACGTCATCCCCATGTCGCGTATCAACACCATATGAACGTTGAAAACGGAGTCGGGGTCCTCACCTGGTAGCACCTCGATTGCCCAGTTGTCGCTGGCTATTGCGGCGATCTCACGTTCGTGGAGCCACGCACAACAGTCCTGCCCGAGCCCCGGTTCTCCATCCATAAACGCAGTGGGTGACTTCTCCACGACGAATTTCCGACGCCATCCTGTGCGGAACACCAAAATGTCACCTGAGCCAACAACGAGACCGCCCTGTGCAGCCATGGCCCCCTCCAGGTCACTGGGAGTGATCGCGTATCCGCTGTTAAGCCACTCGACACCCTTGTATCTGGCAATGTCGAGCAGAACGCCGCGCCCTGCAATCCCCTTGCTCTGGTGTTCGATGCTGCAATGAAACGCCCCAACAACCGTGACATCCTTGGCCGGGAAACCGTTGTAGAGATAGTCGTCGTAGTACACGTGTGCGAGCGAATCCCACTGGGTGGCACACTGCAGCGGCATGAAAATGTAGTCGTCGGCGTATCTGAAACCTCCGGGAAACAGCTGGCGATCACCTGTCTGGGACATGAGATGCACTGGGTTGATGCGGCCTCCACCTGGTTGCGGGCCTGCCTCGTCAAAGGGTATTCCGAGGTCGAACACCTTCCCGGTGCGAACCAACTGTGCGGCTGCTACCAGTTTCTCAGGTGTCACATAATTCATCGTGCCGCGCTCATCGTTGGAACCCCAGCGACCCCAGTTGCGTAGGCGTTCCCCAACAGTACGGAAGCTTTCCATGTATCCACCTTTCTGCCGCTTTTCGAGAGCACCTGCGGATGTATTTGCTTGATCGTGTCCTCGGCACCCCGAGATGTCAACCCAGTCTTGCGCTTGCTCTGGGACCGTACATATCGTTGTTACCGTCTCCTGAACTGTGGATTACCGCTTGACTGGAAATCGTCAACGCAACTGTTGTACATTCATCCCAGCGACATGAACGAGGTCATTTTGATTCTCGGCTGCCCGCAAAAACCTGCTTCCCAGGTAATTGACTTGCTGAGCAATTTGGTATTTCGCCCTGATCCAGCGCGCTAAGTGTTTGCAGATGCCCGGTTGCGAGGAGTCACTCCTCGCAACCGGGTCGCAACAAAGGTCATACGTGTAGCGCCAGTTCATCCGCCCACAACAGGAGTGACAGATGCCGACTATCGAACCCTTTGATCCGGACAGTGACCAGCCCACTGGTCTCACCCGTAGACAACTGCTCCAGCGAATGGGCCTGGTAGGTGTTGGTGCGGCTCTAGTGCCCAACCTTGTTCTCAATGCTGCCTCGGCCGCCACCAAAACCACGAAAAAGCCAGCTGCAGGTGGCAATGCAGGCGCTCAGTTGGCCAAGATGTTGAACATCGACCCCAAGTTTGCCGGCAAGGGAACAGACTTTTCCGTTGGTGCAGTCCTCGCCATTTCCGGTCCTGGTTCATTTTACGGCAAGACGATGTCGCGCGGAATCGACCTGGCCGTGGCGCATATCAAGGCGGCGGGCGGCCCCAACTTCAAGGTGATCTACAAGGACCACAAATCGGGCGATCCCGCTGCCGGGCAGGCCGCTGTGACCGAGTTGGGGGCAGCTGGCGTTTCGGCCAAGTTGGCCAGCTATGTCGACGATCTGGGCGCCATGTTCCAGGGCACCGCGCAGTACAAGATGTTTACCCTCGACGGTGGTGGTGGCACCAGCATCTTCGGCCAGGGAAAGCCATATTTCTGGGGTACGCGGGCCATCACACCGAATGACCCACTGCCGGGTTTGTTTCAGTACCTGAAAAAGGCAGTGCCTACGGCCAAGACAGTAGGCCTCATTGGCTGGGACCTCGGCGAACCGGCCAACGGAATCGTCAAGAAGGACGTGTTGGCCAAAATCACTGCTGGTGGCTACACCCACAACGGTCTCTACGAACTGGTACCCGTGGGCGGCCAGGACTTCTCGCAGGTACTTCCCAAGATCAAACAAAACGAGTCCGACGTCCTGCTGGTGAGTCTCTACGGCCAAGACCCCGGTTCCTTCCTCAACCAGTCGGTGACGAGCGGCGTGAAGTCACTCATGATCGGCTCTGAGTTCACCCCGGACGGCGTGAGTGCCGCCAAGGGTACCTACGACAGCGCCGGTTGGACTTTCGCCTACGACTACTTCG
>JAYVGK010000057.1:0-1865 GCA_043772215.1 Acidimicrobiales bacterium
TGGATGACTGATCGGCGCAGTGGCCGTGCTGGTCGCCTCGTGGGCACTGTTGATAATTCTCGCCCGACGACTGCCACCAGGTTTGGCCAAGGAGATGGCCATCATCTTGCCGGCGTGCGCCACCACCGTACGACGACTGCGACGCGATCCACGAGTGCCCACCCGGGCCAAGATCGTGGTGGCGTTGGCAGGGCTGTGGGCGTTGTCGCCCATCGACTTGATCCCCGAGTTCCTTCCGGTGATCGGAGCATTTGACGACATCGTGGTGGTGGCCCTTGCCCTGCGCTACGCCGCCAAGCGCACCAGATCGGGACGCTGGGCGGTTTCCGTTCTGGCCCGAAAACAATCAACCGGGGTTGTGGCTCTGCGGTGTCGTGGATGAGGCCCAGCGACTGCTTACCCCCGCCGAGTAGATCGTCACCCCAACGCTTAACTCGTTGCCAAACCCGTTACAGGCGACACAAATTTGCCACCAGTACGGCGGGAGAGGGCGAACCCGCTCGAAATTTGAGCAGCTTTCTTGCGCGTAAGCCCTCGAAAATGAGCATTGCTGCCGCCATCCAGGCCACCACCACCCCAGCCGTACGGGCTCCGTATCCGGAAGACAGCCCAGTGACCACGGCTATGCCGAGCCCGGCCCACAGCAGCAACTCAGGTCGTTTGCGATGTTTCGAAATCACGATCAGGGTCAGTGCCCAAGCCACTCCGAAGCGCCCGATGCTTTCCGCACCCGAACCCGTATGGGAGGCGTATCCGTGGTTTCCCAAGGGAACACCCACGAACCCGGGGGGGCATTCGGTGGTCAAGGTGAAGTCCGTGACATTCACACATGCGCCGCGTACGTAGTAGCCCGGGATATATGCGGAATCGGTGGCTTCCGTAGACTGCCATGGCAATCCCACGGACAACACGAGCAACACAGCCGCCATCAACGGCCACCGTGAGCCCCAACCGGCGGAGGTTTTCACTCGGGCTTGCCCGGTGCGGTCCACGCCGCCAACCCTGCCGCGCCAGCCCCTATCGTGCCGAAGAACGACTGGTTGGTGCTGATGGATGGAAGCAGGAATGCCACCCAGGCAAAGGCCAATCCGGCCGCGCCACCGGCACAAAATTGCCATGCGCGCTGAGGATCTAAGCGAACTACCTTGCGTATCATCGGCACAAACAGCAGACCCACACTGCCCAGTACGAACACGGTCCATAACTTCAGGTTCTGCGCACCGATCTTGTCGTTCTCCGGCCACACCAGCCACACGATCACTGCCGCTGCGGCGGCAATCACCAGAAACGGATACGGCTCTCGCTTCGAGGCACCGGACACGGCCGCCTTCATCTCACCGAACACGGCACTGGCGGTCTCCTTGGCCTCATTGGTTCGTTGACCCAAGGTGTTGGGTTCCGGGCTGGCCTGGTCCAGATTCATCGGTTGATTGGCGTTGGAAGGCGCCTGCCCCGACCAGCCGGGCGGATCACCGGATGGAGGTGCCCACAACGGTGGCGGCGGGGATGGCGTCTCAGCTGGATCGGAGGGCGGTTGGACCCGCAAAAATCCGGCAGCTGGCGGCGGGCTTCCAGCCTGTGGACCTTCGGCCTGTGGACCTTCGGAAGAACTTGAAGCAGGGTTCTGGTTCGTCATCGAGAAAGTATGCACACCCCATCTGACGCCCGTGGCGAGTACCGCCGTTCCTGTCGCCTCTGCTGATCCGAGACGGGTGGGGTGCCGACCTACGGGCCTTGTCACCATCACAGACGAAGATCACTCGAGACGGTCTTGGGCCGACTGCATCCCGCAAGCAGCCCGTCCCGGAGTTGCACGACGTCGCGCATGAATTGTCGAGCGGCCGAAGCTCGCGAGCTACCCAGTA
>JAYVGK010000058.1:0-3202 GCA_043772215.1 Acidimicrobiales bacterium
CGTTGGAAGGCCGCCTCGAAATCAGAGTCCACCAGCACTGGCTCCAGGTCCACACAGCCGTCGATGACCCCACGCGATCCTTTGCGACCAGGCGGTACCACCCGGCGAACCGTGTCGGAGAAGGCCACCAGCCCACACCGGTCACCCAATTCATCAGCAATGAGGGCAATGGTGACCACAGCATCGAACACCAGGTCCAGACGCGTGGCATCACCAATGGGCGACGCCATGAGGCGTCCGGTGTCCACACAGCAGATGACGTCGCGATCTTGTTCGATGCGATAGTTGTTGCTCATTGGCTGACCCGTGCGTGCAGTGGCCCGCCAATTGATCTGCCGGAAATCGTCGTCAGGCCGGTAGTCACGAACAGACTCGAACTCGGTACCCAACCCCAAGGGTCCCCGAATCAATTGGCCAGGGTCACTGAACCCACCGCGTCGCATGGACTCCACCAAACGCCACGCCGCCGGAAGGTCCGGATATACGGTGAACTCCTGCTCGTCACCCGGACGGTGCAGCCAGCGTCCTAACCCCAACGGCCCATCGGCGGCCACCGCCAAGGCCGGCAATACGTGGCGGCCGCGACGCAGTGCCCGAGCTTGGGCGTGCAACTCGTGAGAATCGCTGACAGCCGGTGTCATCTGCAGGTCAGGAGGTAGCGGCTGACGTAACCGCAGTGTGGCGCCAATGCCGTCCACGTGAGCCGTCAGCCCCACCGGCACGCCCCGGGCCAACGTGCGGGGGAACTGGCGACGAACCACCAACGGGCGCCGGGCCAATTGCACATCAACGGCCACCGCTGCCATCAGAGCCGCCGCCACCGCCAACACCACCACGGGCGGCACAAACAACGCCAGCACCGCGCACAGCACCAGACCAACGACAGTACGGCGAGTAACGCTCACAGTTGTTAGCGGCCCTTCATCGCGGCACAGGCACAGAGGACACTGCTGCCTGAACCGCAGTGGCGGCGTCGTAACGGTCCAGTTCTGCTTCGGGGCGCAACACCAAGCGGTGGGCCAGTACCGGTACGGCCATGGCCGCCACGTCGTCGGGGATCACAAAGTCGCGTCCGCTGAGGCGGGCCAAACCACGCGACCCGGCCAGGAGATGCACTCCGCCGCGCGGGCTCGCTCCCAACGACACGGCCGGCAACGAGCGAGTGGCCCGAACGATGGCCGCCACGTAGGCCACCAACTGATCGTGCACCACCGTGGCATCAATAAGTGCACGTAGCTCTGCAATCTCCTGCGCGCTTACAACCGGTTGTACATCGGCCAGCGTGGCCGAAGCAATCCCCGAGCGGCGCAATTGAAGGAGCGCCACCTCTTCGACATCGGTGGGGTAGGGAATACGTATCTTCACCAAGAAACGATCCAGTTGCGCTTCCGGCAGCGGATATGTGCCCTCGTACTCGATGGGGTTCTGGGTGGCCACAACCAAGAACGGCGACGGCAACGGATGGGTGACCCCATCCACGCTCACTTGCGCCTCACCCATGGCCTCCAGCAACGCCGCTTGGGTTTTGGGCGGAGTGCGGTTGATTTCGTCGGCCAGCACCACGTTGGTGAACAACGGGCCCGGTCGAAATGCCAAACCACTGCCCAATTGACCGCCCTGCAACGCCACGGTACCGGTGAGATCCGACGGCAACATGTCCGGGGTGAACTGCACCCGACGAAAGCCCAGCCCTAAGGCCCGAGCAGTGGCATTGGCTATGAGGGTCTTGGCGGTACCCGGCACTCCTTCGAGCAGCGCATGGCCACCGGTGCCCAATGCAATGAGGATGAGGTCGATGGCCTGATGTTGGCCAACCACGACTTTGGCAACTTCAGCCCCCAGTCGCGCTCGTAATTGCTTCATCGTTGCCTTTCCTCTCCGGCTCCGACCGATACGGCCGGACTCGTGTCTGCTCCATCTCTGGTGCGCTCACTGCTGCCATCACTGCCGGTACGCCGACGTGAGCGCGCCAGGGTCACAGCAAGTGCGTCAACGTACTCCCGGCGCGCCGGTGACAAGTCCCGCACTGCGAACTCGGTGGGCCCGTTACGTCGACCCCGTGACACCATCCACGCCAACGCCGCACACAGCAACAGACCCAGACACCACCGCCAGCGCGCCGGCAGGCCAGACACCCCACCACGCTGACCATATCCGTGCGGTTGCTCGGCAAACACGGCGGGGCGGTTGGCAATCAGCGATAGGGCAAAAGCGGCGTCGTCACGCTCATCCAACGACCGGTTCTGCAGTACGGCGGTGTTGGCCAACACCACCATCGTGCCCCCGGCGTCGCCCACCCCTAATCGCACCACCACCGGTACATCTCCAGCTCGGGCAACCACCACGGCCTCATCCGGCAAGGTCGTGGCGTCGAGCCCGACGCCTCCGGCATGCACGATGGAACGTGCCCCTCCGCTCTTGTCGGCCGCCACCACCGCAACGGCGGTGTCAGCGGCGGCCGACTCCAAGCCGGTGTCGGCGACCTGATTGATCCAACTCGTACCCGTGATACCACCCGCCACCACCCGCCCCCCGTCATCAAGAAAACGTCGCACTGCGAACACTTCGGAGTCGTCGAGCACGTCCACGTCTAGCAGCAGCAATGTGGCGCCCGGACTCACCGGGGTTCCTTCGGAGAATCCGATCCGACGCTGGGCAACGGTGCCGCCTGCATCGCGGATCAACGACGCATATGCCGCCATACCTGCGGGCGTAGTGGCAAACGATGATGACGACGGCCCCGATGGCGACCCACCGCCAATGGTCGTCTGCACCACCTGCGTGGACAGGGCCACCACCGCCACCAGTGCAACAATACTGATCACCGTTTGTCGCCACACTGGTTGGCGATTGAGCCAACTCTTCAGCGCGCTCATGATCGGTCGCCGCTGAGTACGTCACGCCATCCCGTGCGGGTGCGTTCGTCGTCGGCCTCGGTTGCCGATTCACCACCGTAGATGACCTCGTCGAAACGGTCAGCCAATGACTCGAACGATTCCGAACTCAATTGGCGGCGGACATCGCCATTGGTACGGCCGAGGCTGGGCGCGATACGTCCCGCTCGTTCCAACCGGATGAGGCCGGCCTTGAACCGCAATCGCAACGCCAATTCGTGATCCCCGCCGATGACGGCACGATTGGCCGCCGCGTCCAGACTTGCCGGGTCCACGTCAGGGCCCGCTTCAAGCAGGCGACGGTCCTG
>JAYVGK010000059.1:0-3361 GCA_043772215.1 Acidimicrobiales bacterium
CACCTCTATCTAGAGGTGGCATCGGCGGTGGTGGTGTTCTTGTTGGCCGGCCGCTACTTCGAGAGTCGTGCCAAACGTCAAGCCGGTGCTGCGCTGCGGGCAATGCTTTCTCTGGGAGCCAAAGAGGCCACGGTGATTGGTGCGGACGGCATTGAACGCCTTGTTCCTGTCGATGCGCTTAGCGTCGGCTCGAAGTTCGTGGTTCGGCCAGGCGAGAAGATCGCCACCGATGGGGTAGTGGCGGAGGGCGCGTCGGCCGTGGATGCGTCGTTGCTCACCGGTGAGAGCGTCCCCGTTGAAGTAGGAGTGGGGGACAGTGTTAGCGGAGCCACGGTCAACGTGGGTGGACGTTTGGTGGTGCAGGCCACGAGGGTTGGCTCCGATACGGCTCTGTCGCAGATGGCTCGTCTGGTGGAGGCGGCCCAGACTGGGAAAGCTCCAGTGCAACGACTTGCCGACAGGGTGTCGGCGGTATTCGTTCCGGTCGTGATTGGTTTGGCGTTGGCGACACTTGGCTATTGGCTGGCCGTGGGTGCCGGGGGCCGGGCGGCGTTTACCGCTGCTGTAAGCGTGCTTATAATTGCATGTCCTTGTGCGCTGGGGTTGGCCACTCCCACAGCACTGCTCGTGGGCACCGGCCGGGGTGCGCAGATGGGCATCATCATCAAGGGTCCGGAGATTTTGGAGTCCACTCGGCGGGTTGACACCATCGTGCTCGACAAGACCGGGACGGTTACCACCGGCAAGATGGCCTTGGTCGATGTCATTACCGTTGTCGGCGTCGATGCCACCGATATCCTGCAGATCGTGGGTGCGTTGGAGCACGCATCCGAGCACCCCATCGCCCGTGCCATTGCATCTGCTGCCAGCGATCGTTACGGGCCATTGGCCAGCGTCGAATCGTTCGTCAACCGCGAGGGGCTTGGTGTCCAGGGTGTCGTCAACGGTCATGCCGTGGTGGCCGGCCGTTCGGCGTTGCTCAGCGACTGGGCGGTGGTGATTCCCCCAGAACTCACTGAAGCAAGGCTCAGAGCCGAGCAGGCCGGCCACACCGCCATCTTGGCGGCGGTTGACGGCGCAGCTGCAGCCATGTTCAGTGTGGCTGACACTCCAAAACCAACTAGCGCCGAAGCCATCACGCAACTCAAGGCCCTCGGATTGCGCCCGATCCTGCTCACCGGTGACAACTCCGCAGTCGCGCAGAGTGTGGCAGCGGCTGTGGGCATCGACGAGGTCATCGCCGAGGTGCTCCCAGCCGACAAAGTCGCACGGATAAAAGATCTGCAAGGCCAGGGCCGTGTGGTGGCAATGGTGGGCGATGGCGTCAATGACGCCGCCGCATTGGCCCAAGCCGACCTTGGTCTGGCCATGGGTACCGGTACAGACGCAGCCATCGAAGCAGCCGATCTCACGCTTGTGCGCGGTGATCTGCGGGCCGCCGCCGACGCCATCCGTTTGTCCAGGCGAACTCTGGCCATCATCAAGGCAAACCTGTTCTGGGCTTTCGCTTACAATGTGGCGGCTATCCCCTTGGCGGCAACCGGATATCTCAACCCCCTCATTGCCGGAGCCGCCATGGCGTTCTCCAGCGTGTTCGTGGTGTCCAACAGTCTTCGACTGCGTCGGTTCGGTCGGTAAGCCCTGTGTCTCCAGCGATCAGGCCGAGCACACATGGTGGATCAGCATCACGAGGTGGTGCATCTGGACGACGCCCCCGGCGAAGTTGAGGACCAACAACGCCGTGCCACCGACAATGACACACCGAGAACGTGACATGCCTCCCGTGGCGAGCAGCGCTTCTACTCTCCCCGCCACCCCAAGGTCGACCAGGCCGAGGGCGTAAGGGGGCGATGTGGTGGCAAACGCGGCGGCAGCAATCGCCCGAGCGGTGGTCCTGCGATCGCCGACCTTTGCCGCAGCCACCTCGTCAGCCCATCGTTCAGTGCAAAAAGAAATCTGATTGGCGAGCGGCCGCAGTGGTGGAAACAGAGCGGCGGCAATCGATCCCATGTGCACGAAACGGTGGTGACTGAGGTCGAGATGAGCAGATTCGTGGGCGAACAGTACGCGGCGGCCGTCCTCATCCAACGCGTTGAGCATCGCAGTCGTGACATGTACGTGTCCTGGTTTGCCGGGCACCGCAAATGCTTGCGCCTCCGCCGATTGCACAACAATTAACGGAGAGTCCGATGGTGTGCTGGTCATGCGTCGGTAGCGGCACATCACTCGAAGGGCACGAAGTGAGCCGATCGTGATTGCACCCAGTGCCGCCAACCCAACGACCGTCGAGGGTGCATGTTGAGACGCAGCCAGTGTGCGGCACCAACCGACTCGGTCTGACACCCAACCAATCCCGGCGAGATAGGTGGCTGACGCCAACAGTTCCGCCGCCAGCACAGCGATTGTCGCGCCAGCAGCCAGACCAGCGAGCAACCAGGTGCCGGGGGCTGGCGGGAGGCGACGCTGCAGGAGGCGGGCACTAAGCGCCGCCAGCACCGCCCCGATGAACGGAGCAGCAAGTTGCGGGGTCACTTCTCCTCGTGGGCAGCAAGAAGACGGCGTAGCGCGGCAGCGTCCTTCTTCGACAGTCCATGAACGAATCGGTTGAGTACTGCCGATCGATCGGACACATCGGCCAGCGTTCGGCGCATCTTGGTAGCGGCATGATCGGCTTCAGACATCGTGGGTAGATAGGCAAATGCTCGTCCAACGCGCTCTCGATCAACCAAGCCCTTGGCCCAGAGACGGGTGAGAATAGTCATCACCGTTGTGTACGCCAGACCTTCGCCAATTTCGTGGTGAACGTCACCCGGAGTCATCGGTTGACCCTTGGTCCATAGGGCGCGCAGTACCGCAGCTTCGAGTGAACCCATAGGGCGCTTTTCTGCAGGGTCTCTGCTCATACGCCAGTTGCCATGTCTCCAGCGTATCCGCGCCCCGGCTATGGCTGTCCAGTCGTGTCTGGATGGGATTTCTCTATCATTGCAACCAGGGCTGCAATGCATTTCTTTGGGTGGCGAATGGGAAGATCGTGTCCACCGTCCCAGATCTCCACAACGACACGTGAGCTCGCCAATGCCAATAGATCGAGAGTGGGCCGATGAGCCACCTTGTCATGATTACCGAGAATGATTCTTATAAGTATCTTGGGCCGCACTGCTCCTATCGGCTCCACCGAAGTCATCGCGTGGATCGCATCAGTCAATAGCTGGGCGCCGTTGGTATCGATGATCACGTTTCGCATCGTGGCCGAATATGAGGCCCAGGTGTGCTGAACACCGTCCCCGGCAACCTCGGCGGGCAACCCAGGACGCATGATTCTGGCCAAACGGGCGGCCCAGGATCGGTGCGCGCATGTCCA
>JAYVGK010000060.1:0-12121 GCA_043772215.1 Acidimicrobiales bacterium
ACGATTCCACCGCCGTCGTGAGGGCGCTATGCAGTTGCTCGTGATCGGCTAGTTCGCTACGTAGCGCCTTGGGCAGCACAGTGAGTTCGGCAGGGTGACGGAGTTGCTCGTACAACCCCTGCCACACTTGGCGCGTACGAAATGGTGGCTGGCCGACCAACAACTGCGCCAGTTGCTCAGGGCTGTGATCGTAGCGGGTGGGTGTGGCAACTGTTCGAACGCGGCGCGCGGGCAGCCCCAGTATTACTGGCATGGGGGGCGCAGCGCTCGATGTCACTTGACCGTGATGGACTTTGCCAACGAAGTGACGAAATCGCGGTTGGAGGCACCCAAGGAGATGGTGATGATGTACGCCGTCTTGGACTTGACGGTGACGATCTGCGTGCCGTACACGGTGAGTTTTTTGCCGTTGACGGCGTTGACGGGGAGGGTGTACTCGGTGCGAATGGCGTCGAGCCCAGAAACCTTGATGTGGACTTGGGAGCCAACGACGGCTCCTTGGCTTTCCAACGGAGCCTTCAGTTGCTCCTCCGCACCTTTCAGATCGGCCGGGCCTCCGGCGATGACTTGGGCATTGATGTTGTCGGAGAAACCGTTCTTCGGCAGGTCAGTGGCGAACAGCACTACTCCAGATGCCTTCAGCTTTTCCGGGGTGAGCTGCTGAATCTGAGGATTGGCTTTGCTGCCCTTGGCCAATGCATCAGCCAATTTCGGGTCATCGATGCTGATAGTGGTCCATGCAGAGGGGATCGACATGCCCAGGCCCTTGGCCGCGATGACTTTGACATTGGCAGTAACTGCGGCGGCTGGCTTGGCGGACTTCATGGCGGTTGCACCAGCGGCCCCCGCAGCAGCAATCGGTGCCAGTAGTACTGTCACGGCCACGATTGCGGTACCTAAGTGGCGGGGAAAGCGGCGAATGCGGATGGGGAATTCCGACTCAAGAAGCATTCGCTAACCCTACGCTGCGTGAGTGGGCTTTCTTGTCGTCATCATTGTTGCTTCTGTCATCATTGTGGGTGCCGCCTTCTGGAACCGGCAGCGCTAGGTGGTTGCCGAGCAGAGCGCAGTCGAAAAGCCTGCACCGCGCCCGCGATCAGTCAAAGCGCTCAAGGCGCATGCCGCTGTCATCAGCCAACGCTTGGCGGTGGAGTACCCGGATGCACTATGCGAACTCGACCATTCGTCAGCGTTTGAGTTGTTGGTCGCCACGATCTTGTCGGCCCAGTGCACGGACGTCCGGGTAAACCTGGTGACTCCGGTGCTGTTTGCTCGCTATCCCCGGCCCACCGATTTGGCCACGGCTGAACTGGCGGAGTTGGAAGCGATAATCCGACCCACGGGCTTCTTCCGCAACAAAGCCAAGAGCCTGGTGGGCATGGCCACGGCCGTGGTGGACCTATTCGGAGGGGAAGTGCCGGGGCCGATGGAGGATCTCATCACCATCCCGGGTGTGGGGCGAAAAACCGCCAATGTGGTGCGTTCTGTGGCCCTCGGGCTGCCCGGTTTGGCAGTGGACACGCACGTACTGCGGTTGTCGCAGCGACTGGGCCTCACATCACAAAACGATCCAGTGAAGGTGGAAGCGGCCCTCAATGCACTGGTGGAACCGGCGTTACGGGGTGATTTCAGTTTGCGCCTCATCCTGCACGGTCGCCGGGTGTGTGTGGCTCGTAAACCCCGTTGCGGTGAATGCACCCTGGCCGACATCTGCCCGAGCGCCGGCATCGTTTGAGCGCGTCAGCCGCCCGCTCGTCTCACCAACTGAGCCAGGCGCCGATTACCTTGGCGCAGGACGGCCTCCACGGCATAGAGCTCGTTGCTCAGTGAGTCGCCGTCGCCATGGCCGCGCTGTACCGCAGCGATGGAGTCGAGACGAGCAGTGGTCTCGGCAAGCGTGGCGGCAATGGACGCCAATTCCGCCACAGGAAACGGCGGACGGTCGTCGGCTTGGCTGCTCTTGCTCACGCTCCCAGTCTGGTCCAGCCAAGACCCAGTCCCACCACGGCACAACCACCGCCACGCTGCGTGTGGGTACAAGCGTGCCGGTGGGTCGCTAGAGTCCTTCCTCCCATGGGGCCTGCAAACATCAACATGTCGCTACTGCTTCGGGGTCACTGCCTCGGAGCGTCAGCATGACTCCGTCATCGATGGGCACCGTGGCGCGGATCCAACCTCGAGCCGAGGTGGTGGCCATGGAGGGGTACCACTCCCCTCAAGTAGCGGTGTCGGTGCGCCTCAACACCAACGAGAGTCCGTTTGCCCCTCCGGCGGCCTGGCAAGAAGCGTTGGCGGATGAAGTGGCGAGTATCGATTTCCATCGATACCCGGATCGCCACGCAGTGGCATTGCGGACGGCTATTGCCGAACTCCACGGTGTGGACGTCGGACAGGTGTTCGCCGCCAACGGGTCCAATGAGGTCATCCAAACCCTGTGCCTCACCTATGGCGGACACGATCGGCGGGTGGTCACCTTCGAACCTACGTACGCATTGCATTCGCACATCGCCCGTATCTCAGGTGCTGAAGTAATCAGCGGGCAACGCAATCAGGACTTCGCAATCAGCATCGACGAGGCTCGTCGCGTGGTGTCCGATGTTCAACCAGCCATCACGTTCCTGTGTTCTCCCAACAACCCCACCGGGATGCTGGAGTCACGAGCAGTCATCGAAACGGTGGCCCATGTGGCTCCCGGGCTGGTAATTGTTGATGAGGCGTATGGCCAATTCGCACCGTGGAGTGCTCAAGAATTGCTGTCTGAGGAGCGCTGCGTTGCCATCATCCGCACGTACTCCAAAACGTGGTCAATGGCGGCGGCGCGTTTGGGCTATCTCATCGGGCCCAGCTGGCTGGTGACTGAGTTGGAAAAGGTAGTGCTTCCGTACCATCTCGATGCAGTGAAGCAAGCGGCGGGACGTCTGGCACTGCGTTACGAGGCCGACATGCGCAAACGGGTGGCAGAGTTGGTGGCCGAGCGAGATCGTTTGGTCGCTCGACTGTTGCACCTCGATGTTCACGTGTGGCCCTCATCGGCCAACTTTGTATTGTTCCGACCGTTGGCCGTTGATGCCAACCACGTGTGGCAGGAGCTAGTGGATCGTTCAGTGCTCATTCGCAATTGCGCCTCTTGGCCACGCCTCAGTGGGTGTTTGCGTGTGACTGTTGGTACGTCCGGGGAAAATGAGATATTTATCAGTGCGCTTACTAAGGTGCTGGAACGGGGTGGGCAGTGACACGTAGTGCTACCCGTTCTCGAGTCACTCGCGAGACCAAGATCGAGGTAATACTCGAGGTGGATGGTTCGGGTGAGGTGAGCATCAGCACCGGTATCCCGTTCTTTGATCACATGGTGGCGCAGCTGGGCAAACACGGTGGTTTCGATCTACGAGTTGATTGCGTTGGCGATCTGGAGATCGACACCCACCACACCATCGAGGATGTTGGCATTGCGATTGGTGAAGCGCTGGGGGAGGCGCTCGGTACCAAGGCTGGTGTTCGCCGGTTCGCATCCATTTCGGTTCCATTGGACGAGGCGCTCATCGACGTGGCCGTGGATCTCTCCGGGCGACCATTTCTGGTGTACGAAGTGGACTTTACCGGTGGCACCGGGCAATCGTTTCTACTGGGCGATCCTGGTTTTGATCCACAGTTGGCCGAAGAGTTCTGGCGGGCCCTGGTCACGGCCGCCATGATCACCTTGCACGTACGCATGGTCAGCGGCCGCAATACCCACCACATCTTGGAGGCGTCGTTCAAGGGCGTGGCGCGAGCCTTGCGCGACGCCGTGCGCGAGGATGGGTCTGCCATCATTCCGTCCACCAAAGGCACGCTGTAGTGGATGAATGGTGATGGAGGGGCCAGCCCGCCCTGTGGTGGCCATCCTCGATTACGGCATCGGCAATCTCCGTTCGGCCCAAAAAGCCATGGAACGTGCGGGCGCTGACGCCCAACTCACTGCCGACCCTGGCGTGGTGGCGGCAGCCGCAGGGGTGATGCTGCCGGGCGTGGGGGCCATGGCTCGGTGTATGGATGCCCTCACCGGTAGTGGACTGCGCCAAGTGGTGGTGGATGCCACCATGTCGGGCCGACCATTTCTTGGGGTGTGTGTGGGAATGCAGATGTTGCATGCTGGTTCTGAGGAGCACGGTGGAGTGGAAGGACTCGGCGTCTTCGATGCCGTGGTGCGGCGCATCAGCGGCGAAGTCAAGATCCCGCAGATGCAGTGGAACGTGGTGGATCAACTGCGCCCATCATGGCTTCTTGATGAACTGGTGGCGCCGACCTGGATGTACTTCGTGCATTCGTACGCGCCCGAAATCCATGCCGATGTGGTGGCCACGTGCGACTACGGCGGGCCAATAGGTGCCGTAGTGCAACGCGCCATGGTGGCGGGCACCCAGTTTCATCCGGAGAAGTCGGCGTCTACGGGGCTCGCGCTACTGGCCAACTTTGTGAGGGAATGCCGAATCAGTGCGGTAGCACCCTAGTGGTGGATGGTCTGGAAATCGCCATGGAGTTGTTTCCCGCAATCGACATCCGCAATGGCCGTTGTGTACGACTTGTGCAAGGTGACTACGCCCGAGAGACGGTGTACGGCGAAGATCCGGTGGAGGTGGCCCGGATGTTCTTCGACGCCGGTGTGACCTGGATCCATGTGGTGGACCTCGACGCTGCGCGCAGTGGTGAGCCGGTGAATCGGACCGTGGTGGCCGCCATCGCAGAGTTGGCAAGCGCGCAGAACATCAGCGTACAGACGGGTGGCGGGGTCCGAACGGTGGACGCCGCCGTGGCGTTGTTCGATGTAGGCGTGACAAGAGTGGTGGTGGGAACCGCTGCGGTGGAACGGCCACAGGTGGTGGCTGACATTGCTGCCTCTGGGCGCGGGGCGGTGGCGGTGGGCCTCGATGCCCATGCTCATCCCGACGGTGGTTATGAGGTGGCGGTCCATGGTTGGACGGCCGGTTCGGGCTTGGATCTGTTCACCGTGTTGGCGCGCTTGGAAAACGCTGGAGCGCAGGCCGTGGTGGCCACCGAAATTGGGCGAGACGGAATGCTCACCGGCCCTGACCTGGGCCTCTACCGGGCCCTTCGGATACGTACGTCGCTGCGTGTGGTGGCCAGCGGCGGAGTGTCATCGCTCGATGATCTGCGCGCATTGGTTGGGGTGGGCGGTTTGGAGGGCGCCATAGCTGGCAAGGCCATCTACGAGCGGCGCTTCTCGGTGGCTGAAGCGGTTGAGGCGTGCCGTGGCCGACCAGTGCAGACATGAGGCCGATATGAGACTCATGGTGGCGCGTTGCACGGTCCGCTACGAAGGTCGGCTGGAGGCGGTACTGCCCGAAGCCGACCGACTCATCATGGTGAAGGCTGATGGTTGCGTGGCCATCCACGCCGACTCCGGAGCGTACAAACCACTGAACTGGATGAATTCGCCCAACACCTTGGTGGAAGAAGTTGGGCAGTGGGTGGTCACCAACCCCAAGGGAGAGCGATTGGTGATCACCCTGCACGAAGTACTCAGCGAGATCAACCACTCCTTGGGCATCGAGCCCGGACTGGAAAAAGATGGTGTGGAAGCGCAATTGCAGGTTCTTTTGTCCGAACGTACCGATGCCATCCAGGCTGGGATGACATTGGTACGGCGCGAATATCCCACTGACATCGGACCGGTAGACCTGTTGTGCAAGGACATCGACGGAGTCACGGTGGCGGTGGAGATCAAACGGCGCGGAGACATCGACGGGGTGGAACAACTCACCCGCTACCTACATGAGTTAAATCGTGATGCGCGCATAGCACCGGTGCGCGGCATGTACGTGGCCCAGGAGATCAAGCCGCAAGCACGGACCCTGGCCGAACGGCGTGGCATCGTATGTGTGGAGGTCGACTACGGCGAGTTGCGAGATCGTCCGTCAAACGTGTTGCGACTGTTCTGAAGTAGAAACTTTTGCCATCTGTCCAGTCTTGTACCCGGACCTCTTCGGAATGTCGATGAACGGTGATACTCACACGGTGGGTGATGGTTGCCGATATGGTCATCGGGTGCGTCTGGGCGTGTTGTACAGAGTGGCCGTCGTGGCCATGACGGCGGTGGCGTTGTCGGGGGCTGGTGCCAGTACGGCTTTGCCCGGAGCCACGCAGACTCCCGACGTTCGCACGGCCAGTCGCTTGGCCGCAGGCGGCTACTACCTGCCCAAGACGTCTTCCCAAATCATTGTGGGTGTGGCTTCAGATTGGGGTTCCAATCATGTCGTGCTGCAACGCTTCGAACGGCGCAAGGGCGGCAAGTGGCAACCGGTAGAGGGACGCATCCTCGGTCGCCTGGGAGCCAGTGGCCTGGCCTGGGGTCGGGGTTTGCATCCCCTGCAACCAAATCCTCGCGGGTCGTCGGTCAAGCGCGAGGGTGACAACCGCTCCCCGGCCGGCGTGTTCACGCTCGGCGACGCCTTCGGATACGCACCCGACGTCAAACGTCATCCTCAGCAGCCGTATCTTGAGATCACGCCATACGACCTTCTGGTCGATGACCCCACGTCACCGAGTTACAACGCGCACGTACGACTTGATCACTTGCCCTCTACTCCTTGGGAGCAATCGCAGCAGATGGAGCAGAACAATCCTGCTCATGCCCTCGAGGTGATGATCAACCACAATGTGGCCCCCGGGGCAGTGCCCGGAGCGGGCAGTCTCATCTTGTTTCACATCTGGCGTCGCGATGGTGCGTCCAACACCGCCGGGTGTACCGCCATGAGCACCGAGGATCTGCACTCGTTGGTGGCCTGGATTGATCCCACCCGTCAGCCGCTGTATGTGCTGCTGCCCCAACTGCTGTACGACTCGCTGGCGTCACCGTGGGGTTTGCCGGCATCGATGAAAGGAGTGGCCGTGGCGCCCGTTGATCCAACTGGAAGTACCAGCACCCCAGCCACCTCGACTTCTGCGCCGCCCGTCTCAGTGGCAGCCAAGCCGGTGACCAAGGTAAAGAAGCACCGCTGATTACGAGACCCGTGCCACGGCCCCGGCCAGCGTGGAGATGCGCACCGGTACTGATCGCCCCGCCGCCACGCAGGCAATGATGGATCCAGGGGGGCCCGTGAGCATCTTGCGGACGCCGCACTTGGAACCCACCCCGGCCACCGCCTGGGCCACCGTGGCCGGGATCACCGCCCACAACTGCGTCGCCGTGAGGGCTGCGGAACGGATTTGGACCAAGAACGGCACCGTGGCGTCGCCGATGGGAACGGTGCATTGGAACACGGCGCCCACCCGATTGGGTACCGCTGACGGACACGATGGGGTGCCCAGTACCGCTTTCACGCCGGTGGCCAGGGGAAGCGCCACTTGGCGCACCACAGCCACTGCAACAGCCGGTTTCACGTCACCATTGGCCGCAGGAGTGGTGGGCGTAGAAGCCAGAAGGGCCACGAGGACGTGTGCGAACACGGTCATGAGGGTAGCTTCCCCTCATGACCACATCGGTGCCGGTCTCCATCGCCAGTCACGCCCCCGACCTCATTGATCAGTGCGTATATGACTGGCCTGTATTGCTCGATGGGTTGCAGCAGTACCTCCGCCTGCGCACCACACCCGTCGGTATGAAGATGTTTGCCACGGTGGCCGAAATGGAGGCCATCCCCAAGATTCGTCGTCCATCGTCGGTGCACACCACCGACCAGATCGTGGGCCAGGCGTCACGCCTGGGATGGACCGTGGGCATCACCAACGATGATCTGGTGGGACCGCAATGCGGGGCGGTCATCGGCCTCCATCCGCAAGACGAGCAGTGGCTGTCGGGCGATCGTATGAGTGGAGTGTGGTTCGAGACCTTGGAGGACTCGTCGGCTCATCAGCACGCCATGGACTGTGTACCGTTCGGCCGCTATCAGGCTATGGCGGTGTCGCCACTGGCCAGCGGCCGGTTGAACCCTCCCGACATCTGCCTCATCTACGCCACTCCGGCGCAGATGATCCTGTTCATCAACGGTTTGCAGTGGAGCGGGTACCGCAAATTCGATTGGGGCTGTGTGGGCGAGTCATCGTGCGCCGACTCATGGGGGCGGGCGTTGTCAACCGGTGAGCCGTCGCTGTCCATTCCGTGTTTTGCTGAGCGTCGCTATGGCGGGGTGATGGAGGACGAACTGTTGATGGCCATTCCACCGCGCTTTCTCGGACCCATCATCGACGGTTTGGCGGCCCTGAGTCGTAACGGTCTGCGCTACCCCATCCCGCCGTACGGTGTGCAGAGCGACGCTCGGGCTGGGCTGGGACGTAGCTACTCGTGAGTGGCGACTTCTGAGGGGTGAGCCGGGCCGATTACCCTGCCCTGCGTGCGAACTGTACGGGTCATCCCCTGTCTGGATGTGGACAATGGTCGCGTGGTGAAGGGTGTCAATTTCGTCGGTCTTCGTGACGCCGGAGATCCAGTGGAACTGGCGTCGCGCTACGACGCTGAGGGAGCCGATGAAATCATCTTCTTGGACATCACTGCGTCATCGGATGACCGAGACACGATGCTCGATGTGGTGGCCCGCACCGCCGAGCAGGTCTTCATTCCCCTCACGGTGGGGGGAGGGGTCCGCTCCATGGCTGACGCTCGTACGTTGCTGCGTACCGGGTGCGACAAGGTGAGTGTGATGTCCGCAGCCGTGGCCCGGCCTGCGCTGGTGGAAGAGTTGGCGGGAGAGTTCGGTACCCAATGCGTAGTGGTCGCCATCGATGCCCGGCGCCGCAGCGATGGCGGGCCGGGCTACGAGGTCTACGTGCGCGGTGGGCGGACTCCCACCGGTATCGACGCAGTGGAGTGGGCGGTGAGGGTGGCTGAGTTGGGGGCAGGCGAGATCATGCTCACGTCCATGGACCGCGATGGGACCCGTGATGGTTTCGAGTTGACCCTCACTCGTCGGGTGGTGGATGCGGTGGACATTCCTGTGATTGCCAGTGGCGGCGTGGGCACTCTTGATCATCTGGTGGAGGGTGCGGTGGTGGGTGGCGCCGATGCCGTGTTGGCGGCCAGCATCTTCCACTTCGGCGAGGTCACTATTGCCCAGGCCAAGTCCCATTTGGCTGCCGCTGGAGTCAGTGTCCGGCCTTAGTCACGGGGGCTGTGTCTCGCCGCCACTATCGTCACGCTTCGATGAGTACCGACCACGTCGACACCAACGGTTCCCATTCAGAGCATCTACGGGTGCTCTATGGGGACCGATTTGCCGGCAAGCACGAGTTTCGCGACCGGGTATGGCAGATCCTCACCGGCCAGTACTTCAGTCGTTGGATCCCCGCCACCGCCACCGTCCTTGATCTCGGATGCGGCTACTGCGAGTTCATCAACAACGTCACCGCAGGCCGTCGCCTGGCCATCGACCTCAATCCTGATGCTGCCGCTCAGGCCGGCCCGGGAGTGGAGTTGGTGCTGCACGACTGCAGCCAGCCGTGGCCGGTCGAGGCGGGCAGTGTGGACGTAGTCTTCACCAGCAACTTCTTGGAACATCTGCTGGACAAACCGCAAGTGATGGCCACCCTTCGCAATGCGTATGCGGCGTTGAAGCCGGGCGGTCGGATCATTGCCCTCGGTCCCAATGTGCGTTATCTCCCCGGGCTGTATTGGGACTTCTTCGATCATCTGGTGCCCCTCACGGAGCGTTCGCTGGCCGAGGCTCTCATGGCGGCGGGGTTCGAGGTGGAAGTGTCCATTGCGCGGTTCTTGCCGTACACCATGAGCGGCGCCCGCACCTACCCACCGATGTTTCTATCTGCGTACTTACGGTTTCCGCCCGCATGGAGATTCCTGGGGAAGCAGTTCGTGGTGGTGGCCAAGCGTCCCTTGTAGGTGGGCTGACCAGAAGGGCCCACTAGGGTCTCGGCCATGGCTGACAGTGGAATCCAGTTCACCCCTCGCCGCCGGATGGGGCAGTTCCTTATGACCAAACCGGTCGGCGTGGAAATCGACGGCAAAGAGGTTGGGATGGCTCCGTGGGCCAAAACCACAGAGTTCGCGGCGCGCCCCGGAGTTCACAGGGTCACCGCCAGTTTCTCCTACCTGGGCAAGAAGCGCATGGCGGAGGCCACCATCGAGATCACCGTTGTGGCAGGCGTGATGACGCCCATGCTCTACCGCTCTCCGTGGATCGTCACCAATGCTGGCTCCCTGGTAACGATCTGAGGATCCCCTCTCGGCCAGCGCAGCAGTTTGGAACCCGTCGCTGTTGTCATATCTTGCTTCGGGTGATTTCGGACAGGATTTGATCACCAGATGGGCGCTGCGCGCGACATCTGTCGCCTTGCTACGCGCCGATATGTCGCGTCGAGTTGTGCGGCCATGAGAGCAGGAGGGTCACACGGCGGGGAGGGATGCGAGAGCGGCCCGGATGGCTGCTTCCGGGTACTCGTAGTCGACCAAATTGCCAGCGAGGTAGTTCTCGTAGGCCGCCAAATCCAGCATGCCGTGTCCGCACAGTGCCGTGAGAATCACCTTTGATTCGCCCGACTCCTTGCAGCGCAACGCCTCATCGATACAGGCGGCCAAGGCATGGGTGGGCTCCGGGGCCGGGATGATGCCCTCCGTGCGGGCGAACTGCACACCTGCCTTGAAGCAGTCCAGTTGGTTACGTGACTCGGCCTCGATGAGCCCCAGGTTGTAGATATGCGACACCAGCGGGCTCATGCCGTGATATCGCAATCCACCGGCATGGATGGTGTCAGGGATGAAATCCTTCCCCAGGGTGTGCATTTTCATCAATGGGGTCATCCCTGCGGTGTCGCCAAAATCATATGCGTACACACCACGTGTCATAGAAGGACACGCCGCTGGCTCCACCGCCACGATTCGCGTGGCTGCTCGCCCGGCCAGATTCTCGGCTAGGAACGGAAATGCCAATCCCCCGAAGTTGGATCCGCCACCCACGCATCCGTAGATGACGTCGGGATACTCACCGGCCAACTCGAACTGCTTGAGGGCTTCGAGTCCAATGATGGTCTGATGCATCAACACGTGATTGAGTACCGAGCCAAGTGCGTAACGCACGCTGTCACCCCCCATAGCCGCCACCTCCACCGCTTCAGAAATTGCCATACCCAGCGAGCCGGGGGAATCCGGGTTCTGGGCCAAGAAGGCCCGTCCGGAGGCTGTGAGCGGAGATGGAGACGGATGTACGGTGGCGCCGAATAACTCCATCATGAGCCGTCGATATGGCTTGGCGTCGTAGGAAGCTCGCACCTGCCATACCTCGCACTCCAATCCGAACTGGGCACAGGCAAAAGCCAATGCTGTGCCCCACTGACCAGCCCCAGTCTCAGTGGTGAGCTTCTTCACGCCTGCCTTGGCGTTGTAATACGCCTGTGGAACCGCCGTATTTGGTTTGTGTGACCCGGCTGGAGAGGTGCCCTCGTACTTGTAATAGATGTGAGCCGGCGTGTCGAGCGCCTTCTCCAAGCGGTGGGCTCGATACAGCGGTGTGGGTCTCCACAATTTGTAGATGTCGAGCACTTCACCGGGGATTTCCACGAACTCGTCCATGGACACCTCTTGCATGATGAGATCCATGGGAAACAGCGGGGCGAAATCGTCGGGTCCTGCTGGTTGCTTGGTGCCCGGATGTAACGCCGGCGGCATGGTGGACGGCAACAGGGGGTGGATGTTGAGCCAGGCCCGGGGAATCTGTGATTCGCTGAGTAAGAACTTGGTGGTCATGGTGAAAGCCCCTCTGGTGCGGATCCGTTGGTGAATTTCCGTTGGAAATTCGGTTGAAGTGACGCCGGGCACACTAGCGGGCCGACCGGTATGGCGGGGAGCAATGCACAGGTACCGTTGGGAGGTGCCCGAAGATCGCAAACTGGCAATCACCATGCTGGCTGACCGTGTTCTGGTGCAGCAACCCAACGCAGATGGTGAACGCCTTTCCAAGGGCGGTCTACTGATTCCGTCCACCGCACAGGTCTCCAAGCGTTTGGCGTGGGCCGAGGTGGTGGCGGTGGGGCCAGGTGTTCGACTCATCCAGATCGGCGACCGGGTGTTGTTCAACCCGGAAGAGCGTTACGAGGTGGAAGTAGGCGGAGAGGACTATCTGTTGCTGCGCGAACGCGACATCCACGGCGTTGCTGCTGATCGCATCGACGGCAACACGGG
>JAYVGK010000061.1:0-14029 GCA_043772215.1 Acidimicrobiales bacterium
ATGGATACGGCAGCCTCGATGTGCTCACGTCCTTTGATCGACAGCACTTGGGCCCGCATCAACCGGGCGTAGATGGGCCACCATACGATGACCATGGCCAAGAATGCGTTGCGTAACCCAGGCCCTAGAGCAGCGGCAATGGCCATCGCCAAGAAGATGGCAGGAAACGCCAAGGTGAGATCCACCAGTCGCATGATCACGGAGTCCACCCAGCCGCCGATGAACCCCGCTGCGGACCCGAGCACGGTACCGATGAGCACTGCGAAGAAGATGACCGCCACGGACACCGGCAGCGATTGTCGGGCCCCGTAAAGCACCCTGGTGAACACGTCTCGACCGAGTGCGTCGGTACCCATCCAGTGCGTGGCGTTGGGTGATGTCAGCCGAGTTCCGGCCCGTACCAACGGCCGGTACGGAGCCCACCAACTCACGCTGATGACCACGATGAGCCAGAACAGGGCCACCACCGTTCCGAACGCCACGGTGGGCCGACGCAGCAGACCGCGACGCGCCTCCCGACGACGGCGCGCTCCAGCAGTGGATGACCTCATGCCAATCGGATCTTGGGGTCAGCCACTGCGTACAGCACGTCGGTGATGAGATTGGCCAGCAGGAAGGCGGCCCCACCAAACAACGACACTCCACTGATGGCGGGATAGTCGAGAGTGTTGGAGGCCTGTACGGCATATGAACCAATGCCGTTCCATTGAAAGATGGTTTCGGTGAGCACCGACGCAGTGAGTAGTTGTCCTACGGAATACCCCAGGATGGTGAGTGTGGGCAGCCAAGCGTTGCGCAATACGTGGCTACGTAGCACCCTGGACTCACGTAGTCCCTTTGCTCGCGCCGTACGGACATAGTCGGCATGCAATTCGTCGAGCATGGCGGCGCGCACCAGCCTGGATATGGTGCCCATGTAGGCCCAGCCCAACACGAAGCAGGGCAACGCCAATCGGGCCAAGCAGCTGAAGAACAGTTTTACGTCCCCTGCCCACAACGCATCGATGGTGTAAAAGCCTGTGTGGTCCGGGGGTGGCGCCACTCGCGGTGGCAATCGTCCTGGTCCGGGGACCCACCCTAAGCGCGCATAGAGGATGAACAGTAGTACCAGCCCAATCCAGAACACCGGTAGCGACGAACCGAGAAGCGAAAACAGCCGGGCAATGTGGTCGGTAGGTTTGTCTTTGCGACTGGCAGCCAAAGCGCCGAGCGCAATGCCTCCCCCTCCACCGATGATGAGCGCGCCGAGCGCCAGTTCAAAAGTGGCCGGCAACCGGTCACCGAGGTCCGTGGTCACCGGTTGGCGGGTGCGAAACGACGTCCCCAGATCACCATGAAACAAGTTGCCCATGTACGTGGTGTACTGCTTGGCCAGGCCACCGTCGAGACCCCACTTCTTCTTCGCAGCGTTGACCACTTCAGGATTGTTGAGTTGGCGTTCGCCCACGATGTTGGCCAACGGGTCCGACGAGATGAATCGCGAGATGCCGAACGAAATGGTCACGATCCCCAATAGCAGGAAAGGGACGATCAACAGTCGACGCAGAACGAATCGGCTCATCGGGTCCGTTTGGCTCGTTCAGTTCTTGAGCCCGAGCAACCCCAGGTCGAGGTTGCAGCAGGCGCTGTAGTGCATGTTGGTGATGTCGGCGGCGTAGGCCAGAACCACTTGCGGGTTCACGATGGGAACGATGACGGCATCGTTGATCATCTCTTGTCCCAGGTCTGTGTAGGCCTTCTCCTTGGCTGGACCACTGGCGGCCAAAGCAGTGGCCAACAGCGGAGCCTCTTTGGGGTTGATGATTGGCTTGCCTGCTTTGCCTCCACCGGCTCGGGCCGCCCATGACGAGCCTTCCATCATGGCGAAATACTGCGGGTATTGGCTGGAGTCACCATGATCAGGAGCGAAGTACACGGCAGTGACAGGGATGCCCTGTTTGCCCACGATGTCGGCCCACTGCCCGATTTCCACGGGGTTCAACTTGATGTCCACCTTGATGGCCTTCAAGTCCTGCTGCACCTTCTGCATCATGAGGTCGAAGTCCACGCCGTATACGTTGCCCTTGGGATAAGTGGCGTCCACCGAGAAACCGGCGGCCTTGCCGGCCTCGGTCATCAGGGCCTTGGCCTTGGTGAGGTCCTGAGCGGGAAGCGCCAACGCCTTGCTACCGATGAAGCCGTTGGGGATTGGCGAGGCCTGTTTCTTGCCCTTGCCCGCTACCAGTGTGTCGATGGCCCCGTCGAAGTCGATGGCCAAACGCATTGCCTGGCGGACCTTCACGTCGGCCATGTTCTCAGCGCCTTTGGCCCCTGGGCTGAATGCTACGTACACATAGTTGAACGAATCCACCGGTGTAGCCACCACTTTGGTGTCACCTTCGAGCTGCGGCAGTGAGTCGATGGCCAACTGCATGGCAATGTCCACGTCACCTTGCTGGAGTTGCTGCAACTGCGATGCTGCGTCCTTCACTTCTTTGATGGTGATCTTGGGGAACCTGGGCTTGGTGGCGCCCCAATATGCGGTATTGGCAGCCAGCACCAAAGCATCGCCCTGGGTGTACGAAGCCAGTGTGTACGGCCCACTCCCGGCAGAGTTCTTGAGAAACCATGGCTCGGCTTTGTCGGCGGTGTCGGCTCCCACCGCAGCACTGGCCTCGTGGGTGGTGGCCACATCGCTGTTGATGACGCCCATGTAACTGGCTGCGGCGATCTGTAGAAAGGCTGAATTTGGGGCCTTGAATTTCACCACCACCGTGGCGGCGTCAGGGACTTCGATGCTCACGGTGCCACCGATGAGATAGCTGGCCGATCCCTTGAGATTGCCGAGCCGCTCCCATGACCATTTCACATCCTTGGCCTCCACGGCGGAGCCGTCGGCGAACTTGGCGGCCGGATTGAGGGTGAACGTGAACTGGGTGTTGTCGGGGTTGGCCTCCCACTTGGTGGCCAATCGGGGTAGGAGCGTGTTGACGTTGGTGATGTCGGCGGTGATGAGCGTCTCGTACACCGCCGTGTTGAAGATCTGGCACGTGTCGCAGTACGAACGGCTGACGTCGAGGGAGTTGATGTCCATCGAACGGGCGATGACGAGTTCACGGGCTGACCCGGTGGAGCCCGACGACCCGGACGCCACGGTGGTGGCGGCCGCTACTGCAGTGGTGTCTGCCGCCGCCGTGGTGCCGGCCGCAACCGTTGTGTCGGCGCCTGCCACCGTGGTGGCGGTGTCGCCAACGGCGGTGGTTTCGCTGCGTACAACTGTGGTGTCGGCGGTCTTGGTTTTGCTACTACTGCAGCCGGCTCCCACCAGTGCTGCGGCCACGACGGCCCCCACTGCGATACGCCGAGCGCTGCTCCCGCGCCTCGAGCCTTGATCTTTCGCCATTGGACTCTCCCCTGTTTGACCCATCGGTGTGGACCCCGCAAGTGCCAATGATGCACAACACCTCGAGGATGCGCGACCATAGACCCGAAACCGAATCGGTTTCAATGTTCTACGGGGGTGTGATGGCAGGTCGGCGAGCGATGGCCGCAGCCGGTGATCGTGAGACTGGCGCGGGGGTGGTCACACTTCGACGCGTCCCACTACAGACCCGCAGTCGACAACGCGTCCAGGGGGTGCTCGACGCTGCTGCTGAACTGGTGGACGAGTTGGGTCCCGACCTAGTGACCACCACCATGATTGCGTTGCGCAGCGGCGTGTCGGTGGGGTGGCTGTACGACTACTTCGTGGATCGCGAGGCCATCTTCGATGCCATCGTGATCCGGGCCATGGATCGTCTCGACGCCGCCGTCGAGCTCTCCCATGAGCAGTACCCGGGTCCGTGGCCTGTGCGCATCTCAGCAGTGATTGATGCACTGGCCGAGTTCTATCGGAGCGAGCCGGGCTACCGGGCGTTGTGGTTCTCGCCGTACCTGTCGATCGAGATGGTGGAGGCCATGCGCCGACACGACAACGCATCGGCACCGACCGCCGTGGCCGGACTGGCCGCAAATGGCATCGTGCTGCGTGCCGTGGATCCGCTGACTGCTTTTCACCTTGTCATCGGAATCATCGACAAAGGGTTGGATCTAGCCTTTCGGTTTGACTTCGACGGTGATCCAGCCATGATCGAAGAGACCAAACGGGCAGTGTTGGCATATGTGAATCCGTACGTGAGCCCTGCGCGTACCGCCAAGGCGAAACAACGGAAACCTCCTCGATGAATGTACTGGCCATTGACCTCGGCACGGGTGGGCCCAAGGTGGCCATCGTCGATGTCCAGGGGCACATCTTGGGCAGCGCTCAAGTGGCCGTGCGCACGTCATTTGGACCACACGGGGCGGCAGAGCAGGATCCCGAAGAGCTATGGCATGCCGTGGCGTCGGCGACCAGGCTGGCATTGGGCCAAGCGCCGGACTCCACCGCCGACAGCATCGACATCGTGTACCCCACCGGTCAGTGGTCATCAATTGTGCCAGTGGACAGTAACGGTCGGGCCACTGCACCCATGTTGGTGTGGATGGATCGGCGGGGCGGCAACCACACCGGAGCACTGTTGCGCAACGGCGGGTTGAGCCGATGGCTGGACATCCACGGCATGGTGCCGCGTCCCGGCTCCAGCATCGCCCATATCCTGTACTACCAGCGTGACCACCCAGACATCCATGATCGTACGCGCGCATATCTTGAACCGGTAGACTATCTCGGCGCTCGAATGACCGGCGTGATCGCCACCACTGCCAATGCAGCAATGCCGCTGTCGCTCAGTGACCACCGCACGCTGGGGTCGTGGGGATGGTCGGATGAACTCATCGAACGATCAGGCGTGGATCGCACCCGTCTTGCCCCGTTTGTTCCGGCGTTCACCATTCTCGGACCGTTGCGCGACGACGCCGCCGCCGACATGGGATTGTTGCCAGGAGTGCGGGTGGCGGCGGGATGCAACGACAGCATCGCTGCGGCGTTCGGCTCCGGCGCATTGGACTCGGGGGAAGCAACCGTGGTGATGGGTACCACTGCAGTGCTCACCTCGCATCACCGTACCCGCATCGTGGAGCACAACCGGTTCATCCTCAGCATGCCCAGCGTGCTCGACGACCGCTACTACGTGGTGGCCGAAGGGGGTATGGGGGGCAAGGCATTGGAATCCTTTGCCACCCGCATCGGCTACCCCGATGACGGAGCCGATGCGTTACAGCATGCATTGGCCGATGCCGATGTCACTACTGCTGGAGCCAACGGCGTGATGTACCTGCCCTGGCTCATGGGATCAGCGTCGCCAGCCCCTGACGAGTCGTTGCGCGGCGGGTTCTTGGGTGTCGGTCTGGGAACGGTACGCGCCGATCTGGCTCGCGCCGTGATGGAGGGGGTGGCGTTGCAGATGGCCTGGCTGGCCGAGGACGTTCAAACCCTCACGGAACACAAGTTTGCTCGCCTGCGTTTTGCCGGCGGAGGTGCCCTCAGCCATACATGGGCTCAAATCCTGGCCGATACGTGCGCGCTGCCCGTGGAACAACTCGATGCACCGCGCCATGCCAATGCCCGTGGAGCTGGAGTACTGGGCCATATGGCAGCTGGCCGATTGACGCTTGATGATGTGCGCGCCCTGGTGCCGCTTCATCGCTGCTACGAACCGAACCCCACCGATGCTTCACTGTATGCGCACCTACGTTCTGTGTTCACCCAACTTCATACTTCCTTGCACGCACCCAGCGCCCAACTTCAGGAGACTGCATTATGAACGCACCCGCCCCCAAACCACCCCTGGCCATGTTCCCGTATCGGGATCGGTTCCCAGTGGAGGACAAGCTCCGTGAAGTTCCCCGTAGCCGGGCGGAGATACTGGCCGAACTCACCACCGTGGCCGCCGAGGAAGACAAACTGGGAATGTCAGGCAAGTTGTCTGGGTCGGTGTACCACGGAGGTCACGATCACTACGACTTCCTCACCGAGATCTATCGGCTGTATGCCCACGCCAATGTGTTGCAGCGCGACATGTATCCCAGTGCCACCAAGATGGAGGGCGAGATCATCGCCATGACGGCTGACATGCTCCACGGTGAGTGTGCCGAGCAGGTCAGCGGCGTGGTCACCACCGGCGGCACCGAAAGTCTCATCAACCCCATGCTGGTGTATCGAGAGCGGGGCCGGATCGAAAAGGGCATCACCGCCCCCGAGGTGATCCTGCCCGTCACCGCCCATGTGGCCCTCGACAAGGCCTGTCACTATTTCGGCATCAAGGTGCTGCACGCTCCGTTGGCCGACAACTGGTTGGTGGATGTGGATTGGGTGGCCAAGAACATCACCGCCAACACGGTGGCCTTGGTGGGCTCGGCCGGCAACTATCCCCACGGGCTCATCGACCCCATCACCGAATTGGGTCAGTTGGCGTTGCAACACGACATTGGATTGCACGTTGACGGCTGCCTTGGCGGTTGGTTGCTGCCGTGGGGCGAGAGCTTGGGTTACGACATCACCCCGTTCGATTTCCGAGTTCCCGGGGTCACGTCCATTTCTGCTGATACTCATAAGTATGGATATGGATTGAAGGGTACGTCGGTACTGCTGTATGCCAACCCGTCGTTGCGTCACCATCAGTACTTTGCGTATCCCACATGGCCGGGTGGTCTGTATGCATCACCAGGCATGTCGGGCAGTCGCTCTGGGGGCATCGTTGCCGCCACGTGGGCCGCCTTGGTCACGATCGGCGCATCCGGATACCGCGACATTGCGGCCGACATCTTCGCCACAGCGGCCAAGATCAAGGCAGGTGTGGACGCCATCGAGGAGTTGCAGGTGATAGGCGATCCACGCTTCAACGTGGCGTTTCGTTCCGACGTGGTGGACGTCTACCACGTCAGTGATTACCTCACCTCGAAAGGGTGGCGAATGAACAATCTGCAGTTACCACCAGCGCTGCATTTCTGCATCACCCGTCCCAATACCAAGCCGGGCATTGCCGAACAGTACCTGGTGGATCTACAAGCAGCCGTGGAATACGCCAAGAACCCGCCTCAGCCGAAGGCCCGCTCGGGAGCGCGTTATGGCTTGGGAGCAGAACCGGACGGAGAGACCAAGATGATCGATGCCATGGCCATGGGCCTCGATTTCATGCAGTCGCTGCCACCTCGGGATTAAGCGACCCGTGCCCATCTGGCAGCGTTTAGTGAAGCACAGGTTGCGCCTTGCGCAATCTCAGCTCCTCTCGATGCGGTGCGAGGGGCGAGTTCAGTTCCCACTCAAGCGGGAGCCATCTCCATGGCCCCAGCCACCAAATCGTATGAGCGGATACGGTCTTGGTGGCTGTGCAACATCGTGGTGATCATCAACTCTTGGACTCCATGACGTTGTGAGAGCTCCAGCAGCCGCCGCCGCACGGTGCTTGGGCTACCGATGATGGTGTCGGCGTTGCGAGCCTCCACTGCTGCTCGCTCTTGCGCTGACCAATCATGCGCTGCGGCTTCTTCGGGGCTGGGAAACAACCCCAGCAGACCTTGGCGGAGCCGGACGAACGCCAATCCGCCCGGAGCGGCCAGCCACTGGGCCTCCTCGTCAGTAGGAGCACACACCACGGCCACACCGAGGGTGGCATAGGGCTGGTCCAGATACACCGACGGCCGAAATGACCGCCGATATTCGGCCAGAGCGGGCCCAGTGTTGGCGGCCATGAAGTGATGCGCAAATGAAAACGGAAGGCCCAGCACACCAGCCATGCGGGCGCTGTAGTCACTTGACCCGAGTAGCCACAGGTTTGGCATGTTCCCCTGCGCCGGGGTGGCCACGATGCGACGATAAGGATGGTCAGCCGGAAAATCGCCTCGGAAATAGTGCACTAAGTCGCTGAACTGATCGAGGAAGTCGTCGGGCCGTTCGTGAGTTTCGCGGCGTAATGCCCGAGCGGTGAGCTGATCGGTGCCAGGGGCGCGCCCTATACCCAGATCGATGCGTCCTGGGTGCAACGCCTCCAACATCCCGAACTGCTCAGCCACCGTGAGCGCCGAATGATTGGGCAGCATCACCCCGCCCGACCCGATGCGCATGTTCTCGGTGACGCTGGCCAGATGGCCGATGAGTACCGCCGGCGACGAACTGGCGATGCCTGCCATGTTGTGGTGTTCGGCTACCCAGTACCGCACATAGCCCAGCCCGTCCACGTGGCGGGCCAACTCCAGACTGTGCGCCAGCGCAGCGCGGGCGTTGGAGCCGCTGGGCACCGGCACCAGATCGAGAATGGAAAGTGCGAGTTGGTCGGCGGGCTGGCTCATCAGTTCGGGCACCCCACAAGCGTACGCGCCAGCCTCAAGTACTCGGCCCCTTCCCCGCCAACTACCCGGCCGGCTGCGGGCCCACCGGTCGATCGCCGGCCACCGTGGTGCGATGCAACAGGCGCCGCTCACCGTCGTAGTCGTTCACCGCCAGATGCAACAAGCAGCGGTTGTCCCACATAGCCAACGTCCCCAGTTGCCACCGCAGCCGACACACAAATTCCGGCTTCACAGCGTGATCAAACAAAAACCTCAACAGCGGAGCGGATTCTTCCACCGTCATGTCCGAGAAGCGCTCGGTGTACACCGGGTTCACGAACAGTGCCCTCCGTCTCGTGATCGGATGGAGTCGGACCACTGGATGGGTGACCTCGCGATCGGCTGACGGATCGTTACGGGTCATGCCCACCGACCTGCTCACGGCGGCGCCCTCACCCGGGCCTTTGGTGCCGTGCGGCCACGCCGTTTGGACGGCAGTGAGGGAGTCAAGCAGTTGTCGCAGTCCCGATGACAGCGACTCATAGGCCAGATACTGGTTGGACCACAACGTGTCGCCACCCACGTGCGGAAGTTCCAACGCGTAGAGCAGTGTGGCCATGGGTGGCTCGTCGAGAAACGAGAAATCGCTGTGCCACGTGCCGCCGAAGGTGGAGATGCGTTGCTCGTCGGCCTCTTTCAACACGGCGATGACGTCGGGGTGTTCCTCGAGATGTCGGATGTAGGGGACGCGCAGAATTGGACCAAAGGCCGTCGTGAGCGCCACCTGTTGGGGCGGAGTCAACCGCTGGTTCCGGAAGAACAGCACGCTGTACTGGGCAAATGCTGCCTCGATACTGGCCACCATCTCCGGGGTGGGCGAACCAAGGTCGACATCGAAGACCTCGGCGCCGACCGAAGCAGTCATCGGTTGGATGTCCAAGTCACCATTCCAATCGTCCACACATCAAGACGTCATGCTGGCCGCCTCAAGGTCACCTTGCAAACTCCCGATATCAAGGCCATGGCCATCGACGCAACGACGTGGCCGGTCCAGTGGGAGCAAGACGTCCACCAAGTCACCTTGGAGCGCTATCGCGCAGCTATCGGGTCCAGCGCCCACGTGATTGTGGTGCTCGATGAGGTGGGCATCATCACTGATGTCACCAATGCAGTAACCCCCCGCCTGGGGTATGCAGTGGCAGACCTGATCGGTCGCTCAGCCTTCGAGTTCGTTCACCCATCGGACCAGCAACGCGTGGTGCTCGAGTTGGTGCGTGAGATCGAGGTCCCAGCGCGCAGTACCGAGTCCCTCAGAGTGCGGGTGCTTCATGGCAACGGGTCGTGGATCGATGCGGAGATGCTCGGAGTCAACCGGTTGGACGACCCTGACATCGGCGGGGTAGTGGTGTCGATACGCGACATTTCGGGGTGGCCGATGAGTGAACGGATTCTGGCGGCCGGCGAATACCTCTACACGGCGATGCCCACCGTTGCGTCCGACGCCACCGCCATTTTCGATGCTGAAGCACGGCGGGTGTACAGCAGTGCGTCGTTGGCACGGATGCTCGGATTCAGCCAAGCGGAGATGCTGGCCATTGCTTCGGAGGGTCTCGTCCATCCGGATGATCTGCACCTGTGGTGCGCCGCCGCTGACATTGCGTTGGCGGCGGAAAACGGGACGGCTCGTACCGAGTGCAGGTTGATCGGACATGGTGGTTCGGTGGTGTGGATCGAGGCAACGGTGGTGAACCTGCTCGGCGACTCCGGGGTGCGCGGCATCGTCGTACACATCCGCAACATTGATGATCGCCGTCAAATGGAACATGAGTTGCGCAGACGCGCCACCCAGGACTCACTCACCGGCCTCGCCAACCGATTCGCACTGATGGAGCAATTGTCGTTGCTCGATGCCGAATCCGCCAGTGAAGCGGATGGCACTGGGGTTGCTGTGCTGTTCTGTGACCTCGACGGCTTCAAACAAATCAATGACTTGCACGGCCACTCCGTGGGCGACGAGGTACTCACCTGGGTGGCCCACCAGATTCGCAGTGTGGCCCTTGCTGGGCATTTCCAAGCGCGTATCGGCGGCGATGAGTTCTGCGTGTTGTGCACCGGCGTGGAGTCCAACGATGAGGCGGTGGCGGTGGCCCGTAGCTACCACCAGGCCATCACCGTTCCCGCCGCCAATGGCCATCGGGTGGGGGTCAGTATCGGCGTGTCGTGGGCCCGTCCGCGCTCCCGGTCCGGCGACGAGTTGCTGATCTTGGCGGACCGTGCCATGTACCACGCCAAACGTCGCGGCACCTTCATCGAATCAGCTCACTGAGCACCGGCGGGCCATCCCAACCGCTACAAGAACGGGTGGGAAGTCGACTCTTGTTTGGGTCGATCCCCCAGTAGCCACTTTTCCCAAACAGGAATCTCCGATGGACCCATTCTTGGTGGGGGAAATGCTCGCTGCGCTCAGTTCATCGATGCGGCAGGGGGTCAGTGAACAGGGTTCCGTCCATCAATCCAGGTGATAAACAACGCATTGCGGTTGCATGACTCAGGAAAATCACGCAGCGTGTCGAATCGATGGTCATGCACCGGTCCCCCATCACGCTGCCCCGACCGACAGTCGTGGCCATGTGCGCAGCGCTGATGATGGCCACCACGCTTCCTGCGCCCGCCGCTCAGGGCCAAGCCGTGAGCCCTAGGGGCGCTGCGCCTCCCGCCAGTGGTGGATTTGACGCACCGAGGACCGAGGCTCAGCCGGCCCCCGCCCCAACGGTAACCACTGCGTCCGTAACCACTGCGTCCGTAACCACTGCGCCCCTCACCACCGCACCGTTCACCCCAGAACCCAGCACCACCCAACCCGCAACGGCTTCGGTTGATCAAGCAGTCGCAGCCACCGTCAACGACCCAGTCACTCCAATGGTGGCCACGCTGCTGCCCTATGTCACCACCTCGACGAACATCCCCGAAGGCACCCAGTTCGGATATCTCCGCACGGTTTTCAACGGCTTCGGCTACGTCGAGATGCGCCCCGACGCGCTCCATCTCTCACCCCAATCGGCGGTGGGACCAATCCAAAATGGTGGCGCATTCGGGTACAACACTCATGCCGCCCTGGTGAGTGGCAATGCGGTGATTCCATCGGGCAACTACTCACTGCGCTTCTCCGTGCAAACCGTTTCGCAGTTGCGTCCGGTGAGCCCGGCGCCGTGGGAGCGGGCATGGCTGATCTTCGACTACGTCGACTCCGACAACTTCAGCTACCTCGTCCTCAAGGCAAATGGCTGGGAGGTGGGCCATCTCGTGAACGCCGTCCAAGGCTTCGACGCTACCGGCACTGATAGGTACTTTCCCGTGGGTGTGCTCGACAAGGTCACCATCGTGCGCTCCAGCGAACGTCTCACCATCGTGGTCAACAACATCACGCTGTTCGACGCCGATGCCAGTATTCGCCCTGCCATGTCGCAGGTGAGCGCCGTATACACCGAGGACGCCCACATAGCGGTTGATTTGTGGACCATCTCCAACGCGCTGCCTCGTACGGCAGCCACCCCCTCGGGGGTTGGCAACGGTGTGCAACCACGCTCTGCGGCACCGTCGGCTCCCACCGGATAGGAACTACATAGCCAATGCGCATACGGTGAACTCATGCGAGTTGTGGTGTGCACCGAGTTCGGACCGGCGGAGAATCTGGTGGTGGAGGAACGACCCATCCCCGAACCGAATGCGGGACAGGTTCGGGTGGCGGTCAAGGCCGCTGGCGCCAGCTTTGTGGACGGCCTCCAAGCGGCCGGCAAGTACCAATTTGCCGCCACGCCTCCCTACATCCCCGGCGGCGAGGCGGCCGGCGTCGTCGATGCCGTGGGCGAGGGTGTCACTGAGTTCAACATTGGCGATCGCGTATTTGCATCCATCGGCGGCGGGGCGTTTGCCGACCACCTCATGGCCAGGCCCCAACAGTTGGTGCATCTTCCGGCCGGGCTCGACTTTGCCCGAGGCGCATCGTTTCTCCAGGTATACGGCACTGCCTGGTTTGCGTTGAAGCACCGCACCGTGGTGCGCCCGGGTGAGGTGGTGCTGGTCACCGGTGCGGGCGGCGGGGTGGGACTGGCGGCCATTGATGTGGCCAAGTCGATGGGGGCACGTGTCATCGCCGTGGCGTCGTCGGAAGAAAAGCGGGCGCTGGCCATGTCCATGGGAGCAGAGTCCGCCATTGACCCGCTCACCGAAGACGTGAAGGTCCGGGCTCGCGAACTCACCGATGGTGCGGGCATCGACATCGTGTACGACGTGGTGGGTGGCGATGTGTCGGAGGCAGCGCTACGGGCATTGAAGTTCGACGGTCGGTTCGTGGTCATTGGATTCACCGCCGGTATCGGTCGCATTCCGCTCAACCTGGTATTGCTCAACAACCGCACCATCGTGGGCGTGGAATGGGGCGGATGGGTCGGTCGTCATCCGGAGGAGAATCGTGCACTCGTCGCCGACGTGGTGGCCGCCATCGAACGCGGAGACTTGCATCCAGTGGCCCCCTTCGAGCGGCCTCTCCACGAAGCGGGTGCGGTGCTATCGGAGTTGCTGAACCGTAAGGCAGTGGGCAAGATCGTGCTCATTCCCTAATTCATATGTTCGCTTACATATACGCCATTTAGTCCTTGGCCTCTGACCAACGATTGATCACCGATGCAACTGCCACGTAGCGCACCGCCCCATCGGGCATCCAACGCTGCGCCGCATCTGCCAGCGACGCCTCCAGCAGTTGCGCCACCACCGCTCCATGCTCGGTCGGTACATGGAGCAGAAGCTCATCGTGGAGGCACAACACGATGCGCGCACCGAGGGGGGCCACCCGTCCCCGAACCGTGACTGCCCATGCTTTGAACAGTTCTGCAGCTGCACCTTGGATCACTGCGTTACGAGCGAAGCGACCTCGCGCCGCCATCACCGCGCTGCTGCTGTCACGACCGCCCATCCTCACCAGTCGACCGCCGTGGGTGCGGATGTCTTGAGCGGACTGGCCCATTTTGTCCGCCACTCGGAGAAACTCCATGGCCACCGGATACGCCGATTCCAAGCCCCGCAAAGCCTCTCCTGCGGTACCAGAGGTTTGCCCGTACATGGCCGCCAACACGGCCACTTTGGCCACCGCCCTTTCCACCCCCAAGCGCGCTGCCACCGGGGCGTAGAGGTCATCCGCTGTGGTAGCTGCGGCCAGCGCGCAGTCACTCGATACTGCGGCCAGAACCCGTGGTTCGATCTGGCCCAGATCGGCATGGACAAACACGTGCCCGTGCTCGGCCACCACCGCATCGCGCATCTCGGTGGGGAGGTTGTGAAGACCCGCTTGAGCGGTCATGCGTCCACCTGCCCCATCGCACCCGGTCCACGCCCCGCGCAGACGACCATCGGCACTCACATTCGCATCGAGCCACGCATATCCGTACGTGGTGGCCACCCGCTCAGCCTTGCGCCACGTCATCAATGCATCAACCAGCGGATGCGCAGCGCGGAACGGTTCCAGGCGCCACGCCCGTGTGTCCACAAGGTCGATACCCACACCCGTCAACATCGATCTGACATGCGTGGGATTTCGCAGATCCATCCCCGCACTCACCCTCACGTGTGACAACACCAGAGCATCGCGACGCATTCGGGCTTGGGCCAGTTCGGCATCGTTGCGCGGGCGAGGGCCAATCGACAGCGCAATGATCTCCGACGCACGGCCCACGTCCACGGGCAAACCATCGAAGGCCAACTCCGTACACAACAATTCTGCGGCGGACTCTGATCGAGCGGTGGCCCCAGC
>JAYVGK010000062.1:0-2752 GCA_043772215.1 Acidimicrobiales bacterium
GTGTTGTCGAGTGCTTTGTCGAGGCCGTGGTCTTGCACCGTGGTGCGCCGACGCGACGCCCCCTCGGGCAGTTCTGGCACGTGGAGAATAGGCGACAGATCCAGGCCGCTGGCTTTCCAGTGATGCACCGCCGTAGATGTGTCGATCATCTCGGCATGGCCGATCATCTCGTCCATGGTGGCGAAGCCCAACGCAGCCATATGCTCGCGTACTTCTTGGGCGATGTACTGGAAGAACGTGACCACGAACTCGGGCTTGCCGCTGAACTTCTTACGTAGTTCCGGGTTCTGCGTGGCCACCCCCACGGGGCACGTGTCGAGGTGACACACCCGCATCATGATGCAGCCGCTGACCACCAGCGGAGCGGTGGCGAACCCGAATTCCTCCGCACCCAACAACGCCGCAATGATGACGTCTCGTCCGGTCTTCATCTGCCCATCGGCCTGCACCACGATGCGGTCGCGCAGACCATTGAGGAGCAACGTCTGCTGTGTTTCGGCCAGGCCCAACTCCCAGGGCGCGCCTGCATGCTTCAACGACGTCAACGGTGATGCACCAGTGCCCCCGTCGTGACCACTGATGAGCACCACATCGGCATGGGCCTTGGACACACCGGCGGCCACGGTACCGACGCCCACCTCGGCCACCAGTTTGACGTGTACCCGGGCTCGGTTGTTGGCGTTCTTGAGATCGTGGATGAGCTGCGCCAAATCCTCGATGGAGTAGATGTCGTGGTGCGGCGGCGGGCTGATGAGTCCCACACCCGGCGTGGAGTGACGGGTTTTGGCGATCCACGGATACACCTTGTGCCCGGGCAGCTGCCCACCCTCGCCGGGCTTGGCGCCTTGGGCCATCTTGATCTGGAGATCGTCGGCGTTCACCAGATACTCGCTGGTGACTCCGAATCGGCCGCTGGCCACCTGTTTGATGGCAGAGCGCTTGGAGTCACCGTTGGCCATCGGCACAAAGCGCTCGGAGTCCTCGCCGCCCTCGCCGGTGTTGGACTTGGCCCCCATCCGGTTCATGGCGATGGCCAACGTCTCGTGGGCTTCGGCGCTGATGGACCCATAACTCATGGCCCCGGTGGAGAACCGCTGCAGGATGGCTTCGGCCGGTTCCACCTCGTCGATGGAGATGGCGGGACGGGCTCCCACCCGCAACTCGAACAGACCCCGCAAGGTCGCCAGGTGCTTGGCCTGGTCGTCCACCAGTCGGGTGTACTCCTTGAACACCTCATAGCGGCCCGAGCGTGTGGCGTGCTGCAACTTGAACACCGTGTCCGGGTTGAACAGGTGATACTCACCCTCACGCCGCCACTGGTACTCACCGCCCCACTCCAGTTGACGATGAGCCCGTGATGACGTGCGGGTGGGAAACGCCTTGTCATGGCGGGCAATGACCTCGGCCGCCAACACGTCCAACCCCACTCCACCGAGACGGCTCACCGTGCCGGTGAAGTACTCGTCCACCAACTCCTGGGACAGGCCGATGGCTTCGAACACCTGCGCCCCCATATACGACGCTACCGTGGAGATGCCCATCTTGGACATCACCTTGAGCACCCCCTTACCGAGCGCCTTTTGATATGCGTACACAGCTTTTTTGGGATCGGCCTGCAACTCCCCTTGGGCCACCATGTCCTCGATGGCCTCCATGGCCAGATACGGGTTGATGGCCGAAGCCCCGAAGCCCACCAACAGACACGCATGGTGCACCTCACGACAATCACCGCTCTCCACCACCAGGCTCACCTTGGAGCGCGTCTTGTCACGAATCAGATGGTGATGCACGGCACCGAGCAGCAGCAGCGACGGGATAGGCGCCAGGTCCGCAGTGGAGTCGCGATCCGACAAGATGATGAGTTTGGCCCCGGCCGCAATGGCGGCACTCACCTCGGCGCGCACCTCCTCGATACGTCGGCGCAGTCCGGGGCCACCTTCGGCCACCGGGAACAGTCCAAGCACGCGATGGGGTACGAACCCGGGCATGTCACCGTCGTCGTTGACGTGCACCAACTTGGCCAGATCATCGTTGTCGATGATGGGTGACGAGAGCGAGATCTGGCGGCAACTGGCGGGCGTTGGATGCAGCAGATTTCCCTCCGGGCCGATGGAATTGCCCAGGCTGGTGACCAACTCCTCGCGAATTGCATCGAGGGGTGGATTGGTGACCTGAGCGAACAACTGCGTGAAGTAGTCGAACAACATGCGGGGCTTGTCGCTGAGTACGGCAATGGGGGTGTCGGTACCCATGGAGCCGAGGGCCTCCTGCCCGGTTCGGGCCATGGGCAACACCAGCAGCTTCAACTCTTCCAAGGTGTAGCCAAACACCCGCTGGCGTCGCAGTACCGACTGGTGACCCCACACCTCATGATCCCGGGCGGGCAGATCATCGATATGCAACAAGCCGGCATGTAGCCAGTCCTCATAGGGATGATCGGTGGCCAGGTCGTGCTTGAGTTCCTCGTCATCGATGATGCGCCCTTGGGCAGTGTCGATGAGGAACATGCGGCCGGGTTGCAGTCGACCCTTGCGGACCACCTTGTCGGCGGGGATGTCGAGCACTCCCACCTCCGACGCCATCACCACCACATCGTCGGACGTGACCCAGAAGCGACTGGGGCGAAGACCGTTGCGGTCCAGTACCGCACCAATCACCGTACCGTCGCTGAAGGCAATGGATGCGGGCCCGTCCCACGGTTCCATGATGGCCGAGTGGTACTGGTAGAAGGACCGCCGCTCGGCGCTCATGG
>JAYVGK010000063.1:0-2125 GCA_043772215.1 Acidimicrobiales bacterium
CATACTACGGAAGCACTATGAATGCTTCTTCAGAAGGGCGGGCGGCGCTCAAGCACGTAGACCTGTCTTCGCCGTCTTCGTTGGGACTCCTCAATAGGCCCGGCGACGCGCCCCGAGGCAGCCAACGACTGCGTGCATTTGGCGTGGCCGCAGATGCCACCGCTCTGGGCATTGCCGCATTTGCCTCGTTTGCCGTACATCTTGGGTCAGCAGGCAATCTCACGGCGAAGACCCGAATTTTCGGCGTGATGATGTTCGTCGTCGTCACCATTGGGTCAATTGCTGCCAACAAGCTGTATAAGGCGCGGGTGTGCAGCGTTAGGGCACTTGAGACTGCAACGCTGCTACGCGCCAACGTTATTGCGCTGGTGGTGATGGCCGCACTGCGGAACAAGTTTTTGCCTGAGCTGCGGGTTCGCGATCTGATGTGGGCCCAACTCATGGCATTTGTCGGAGTGTTGATTGCCCGGTCGCTGTATCGCAAAGTACTGAAGCGGGCCCGGCGTGCCGGCCGTTTCATGCGGGCCGTGGTGGTGGTGGGCACCGGGGACGAAGGCTTCGAGATGCTGCGCCTCTTGCAGGACGAACCTGAACTTGGCTACGACGTGCGTGGGGTGGTCGGGGACCGGTCCACGTACGACCGGCTTCAATTCACAGTGCCTTATCTCGGCAACACCGACTCTGTGGTGAGTGCAGTCCAAAGCGCAGGCGCCACGGGCGCCATTCTCGGGGTGTCGGCACTGGATTTCCGCGAGTTGAATCGAGTGGTTCGAGCGCTACTCACGGCTCGGATCCACGTACAGGTTTCTGGTGGTCTGGTCGGTATTGCAGCCGGGCGTCTGCGATCGAATCCCATTGGTCGAGAGGCTGCGTTCTATCTCGAACAAGTGTCGCTCACCGGCTGGCAATCGTCGGTGAAGCGGGCCATCGACTTGGTGGCCGGAAGCTTCCTGGTGATTCCTGCGCTGCCGATCATGGGCATCTTGGCCCTCATCGTGCGCCGCACCGACGGCGGCCCGGCGTTGTTCAAACAGCAACGCATCGGGCTCGATGGACAGCCGTTCACCATTTTGAAGATGCGGACCATGGTGGTGGATGCCGAGGCCCGCCTCGCTGAACTCATGCGCCAGAACGAGCGCACTGGACCACTGTTCAAACTCGAACGCGATCCACGGCTCACTCCCATCGGCCGTTTCATGGACGCCACATCACTCAATGAGTTGCCACAGTTGTTCAACGTCATCCGTGGCGACATGAGTCTGGTGGGACCTCGGCCAGCACTCGCACACGAAGTGAGCGAGTTCGACGAGCGCCTGATGATGCGCCACCTCGTGCGTCCGGGGATTACTGGGCTGTGGCAAGTCGAGTCCCGCGACTCCCCTTCGTTTTCCGACTACGAGCGCTGCGACGTGTTCTATGTGGAGAACTGGTCTGTGCAATTGGACCTAGCCATTTTGTTTGAAACCATAGGCACTGTTGTCGATCGCGCTCTCAGTGTCTTGCGGCGCAAGCCTGAAGTGGCAATTCAAGCTGTGGGATCCTCTGATCTCGACAGCGCCGACGCAGCCCAGACCTGCACACTGCCGGGCGCTGCTGTCGAAGTGCCCAGCTCGGTCGGTGACAAGTCGTTCGAATTGGCCACCACCGACTCCAGCTGAGGGCAGGCTCGGCAGTGCCTTGGTGATTGGTGTAAGTCCTGACTATCTGCACACAGATATCAAGCACACAGAGCATCCACCACCGTCGAAGCTGAACCGGCCACTATGTGTGTCCATGCGAAGCGCGTTGGCCCGGCAGCGAACATCGACCCCCGGTTCAGTGATTCATGTGTTGGTACTTGCTCCCAGGCGGTCTACCACCGTGGGTGTGGACTTGGCCTCTGGGGCATTCGTACGCCTCTCGCATTGCGACCAGCCAGCGTCGGCTCGACCATTGCGGCCCCACGACGTTGTGGCCTCCAGGGTGGCGCTGGTGGACGAATTGGATCTACCTCCTGAGCACCCCGAAGCGCTGGTGGTGGCCTCGGCTCCGCAATGCGTCGGTCGAATGCATGGTCGTCAAGTGGACCGGTATCTGCGTGGTCTTATCCAACCTCGCCACCTCCCCGTCCTCGGGTTTTGCGGAC
>JAYVGK010000064.1:0-7901 GCA_043772215.1 Acidimicrobiales bacterium
GGTGGTGAGAAGCGCCGGGTGGCACTGTGTGCGCTACTGCTGAGCAAGCCGGACCTGTTGCTGCTCGACGAGCCCACCAACCATCTCGACGCAGAATCGGTGGGGTGGCTGGAGCGATTCCTCAAGGACTACGCCGGAACCGTGGTGGCAGTGACGCACGATCGTTACTTCCTCGACAACGTCGCTGGCTGGATCTTGGAACTCGATCGTGGCGCTGGCATTCCGTATGAGGGCAATTACTCGGGCTGGTTGGAGCAGAAACGCAACCGGCTGCAGCAGGAGGAAAAAACGGAGTCGGCTCGACAGAAGGCCCTCACACAGGAGTTGGAATGGGTCAAGCAGTCCGCTCGGGCCCGCCAAGCCAAGGGCAAGGCCCGCCTCAGTGCGTACGAGGAACTGCTCAGCGAGTCGAACTCCGCCGAGGGCCGCCAGGGCAAACTGGAGATCATCATCCCGGTACCGCCCCGCCTGGGTGACATTGTCATCGAAGCCGACAACGTGATGAAGGGGTTCGGCGACCGACTGCTGATCGAGGACCTGTCCTTCAAGCTGCCACCGGCAGGAATCGTGGGCATCATCGGGGCCAACGGTGCAGGCAAAACGACGTTGTTCCGCATGTTTGCCGGTGACGAGAAAACCGACGACGGCACACTGCGCATCGGCCCCACGGTGCAGATGTCTCACGTGGACCAAAACCGCGACACCCTCAATGCCGACAACACCGTGTACCAAGAGATCACCGACGGTATGGAGACGTTCAAGTTCAATGGGCGCGAAATCAACGGTCGCGCCTATTGCGCCAGCTTCATGTTCAAGGGCTCTGATCAGCAGAAAAAGGTGGGACAGCTGTCAGGCGGTGAACGCAATCGGGTACTACTGGCCAAGATGCTCAAGACCGGTGGCAACCTGCTTCTGCTCGACGAGCCCACCAATGATCTCGACGTAGATACTCTGCGCGCTTTGGAAGACGCATTGCTGGCATTCGCTGGATGCGCGGTGGTCATCAGTCATGATCGCTGGTTCCTGGATCGCATCTGTACTCACGTGTTGGCCTTCGAGGGCAACAGTCAGGTGCGTTGGTTCGAAGGCAACTTCGCCGACTACGAGGCCTTCCGCAAGAAGGAACTCGGCTCCGATGCCGATCAGCCCCACCGCATCAAGTACAAGCCGCTGGCCCGTACGTGACCCCTCCATGACCCTCTCCGTACTGCGCCGTGTGGTGGCGTTGCTCTGCTTACTGAGCATCGCAGGGATGATCGTCGCCAACATCAACAACAACGATGGCGCGTCAACCGTGTTCGGTCTTGTCGGAGCCACCGCCATCGTGTGTCTGATGGTGGGCAACGCGTTGCGCTTCGGCAATAACCAGGGCGGAGCTCAGGAGGCGCTGGGGGCGGAGTTGGAGGCTCGAGTCCAAGAACTCATAGCCACTGGAGCCGATGAAACTCAGGTGCGCGGCGTGGTGCGACGGGCCATCCGCCTCGGTCGGGGCGTCAACGCGGCGCAGGATGGTTGACGTAATCGATGGTGAGTTCGTCGAGGGCCGCCTTCACGTCGGATGGAAGGTCGGTCACCACCGCCGCCAGAGCATCGGCGAGTTGCTCCGGTCGGCTGGCCCCCACGATGGGTGATGTCACCACCGGGTTGGCCAACACCCACTGCACGGCCAAAGTGGCCACGCTCACTCCCGACTCGTTCGCCAATGGGCGAAGAGCATCCACTGCATCAAATTGGCGATCGTGCCAGTACCGTTCCTGGTAGCGCTCCATGGCTGTCCCCAGGGTGAAACGAGTGCCCTCGGTAGGAATGCCGCGCTGATGCTTGCCCGACAGAAACCCACCAGCCAGAGGGTTGTACGGGATCACACCTATCCCTTCCTGCTGGCAGAGGGGCAGCAGCTCACGTTCGATGTTGCGGTACAGCAAGTTGTAGCGGGGTTGTACCGAGTCATATCGAGCCAGCCCCAGCGTTTCGGAGCGGCCCACCCCGCGAGCCAGTTCGTAGGCCAGATAGTTGGAACAACCGATATAGCGAACTTTGCCAAGGCGGACCAGATCGGTAAGCGCGCTGAGCGTTTCGTCCTGAGTGACTGACGGGTCGAACTGGTGCATTTGGTACAGGTCGATGTAGTCCGTCTGCAATCGGCGTAGCGAGGCGTCGACGGCATCCATGATGTGCTTGCGCGAGGCTCCCCGGTCCCAGCGCTTGTTGCTCATGACACCGACGCATTTGGTGGCCACCACGAACTCGTCTCGGCGGCCGTGCAACCAGCGACCCACGATCTCCTCGGTGCGCCCCACGGTGGTGCCGTCACCGCCCAGCGGGTACACGTCGGCGGTGTCGATGAACGTGATGCCACCTTCGGCGGCGGCGTCGAGGATGGCATGACTGGTGTCCTCCTCGCACTGATACCCGAACGTCATGGTGCCGAGGCACAGTCGGGAGACGGACAGTCCGGTACGGCCGAGGCGGGTGTGCTTCACCCCCGCATGATCGACCCCCTGGGCGCCCAGGGGCCAATCGCCTCCCACCCCATGAGCGAATCGTCACCGACGAAATCGAGTCGCCCCATCAAGTCGTAACTAACCCACCAAGGTGTGGCGGATTGCGCGCGACTGTGGCGGCCTCCCGCCAACTACACGCCACAGCTGCGCGCAGACCGCCACAGCTGAAGGTGGAACCGCCGGAAATCGTCACGTGACGATTCGTTCATGGGGCTTGAGGCGAGTCAACGGGCTCCGGCCCGATGAGGGAAACCTCAAGTCACATGAGGGGCACGTCGATGCCCAGAGCATGGGAGTCGCCGTCGCCGTACCTGCCACCGCGTCATTCCACGGGGTGTTGGCTCGGGTCGAATGGCAGTTGTACCTCGTGGCCGTGGCCACCCTTCCCCTCATGGGAATCATCATCACGTCGGTTCCCAGCGACCGACCATGGTGGGTGGGTGTCTTTTACACCGATGTCATCATGTGGCCGATGCTGGCCGTCTGGTGCATTCGCCGGCTTGGACCGCTGACCCGACGGCCCGTCGATCAATTGGTGGCGGCGACGGCCACCCTCATCGCCGCCCTCGGGGTGGCATTCGTGGCCCATCCCAGCACGAACGGGGTATTGCTACTGCTGAGAGTGGCGGGGTCCGCAGCCGCCGCTGACATCACCATCCGAGCTGTTCGGGAGGGACGAGCCCGACGGATGGTGGACGTTCTGGCCATCTCGATGGGGTTTGAATTGGCACTGGCGGTGGCGCAGTGGCACCTACGGCGACCGGTGGGATTTGGCGTGGAGTACTCCACGGCGGCGTGGCAAATCGCCGGTGCCATTGCCCCGGCCGGCACCACTCCCCACCCGTACATGTACACGGCTCTGGCCTTTGTCCTCACCGGCCTCACGCTGGGAATGGCTCTCACCGGCCCCATGCGGTTCGCCGGCACCCGACTGGGCCTGGCAGTTGCGCCAGCCGCAATGACGTATTCGCGAACCTCGGTACTCGGCGTGGTGGCCCTCACCGTGTTGCTCGGCGTGGCCGTGATCAAACACCGCGATCGACGCACCCCCGCCACGCTGCTCCTGGCTCTGTTGTTGACGGTGGGACCACTGGGATTGGTATTTCATTCAGGTTGGGTGGGACGTGCGGGGCAAACGACGTCGGTGACAACGGGATCGGGACGGGTGCAGACCATCCGCCAAGGGCTGGCCATGGTGAAAACGTCGCCGATCGTCGGCGTGGGTCCGGGCAACTTTGTGGAGACGGCATACCGCAACCCAAAGGTGCGGGCGCTGTCGTCGGAGAAGTTGACGGTGCACAACGTGGCGTTGGCCCTCATCACCGAATCGGGCTTGATCGGCGCCGTGGCACTGGCGGCGCTGGCCGTGGTGTTGTTCCGCCGCACCCGGCGCTCGTTGGCATCGCTGTGTGTCCTGGGCGCCGTGGCCCCGTTTGCGTCGTTGGATCAAACCCACTGGGTTCATACGCCAAACATGGTGGCGTTGGGTTTGGCGCTCGGCATGGCCGTGGCGGTGGCCTCGGTGCCGATGGGCGCAGGGAGGCGGTCGGGTGCGAAGCTGAGCGGGTGACCGACACTTCCGCTCCCGCTCCGATCCGTACCCGCGTCACCGAGTTGCTCGGGGTCGACTACCCAATCGTGCAGGCCCCGATGGGCTGGATCGCTCGGGCCCAACTGGCATCGGCGGTGTCAAATGCCGGGGGCATGGGCATCATCGAGACCAGTTCCGGTGAGCTCGACAACGTGAAGATCGAGATCGCCAAGATGCGAGACCTCACGGACCGACCATTCGGCGTCAACATCGCCCAGGCCTTTGTACGCGATCCTGGCATCGTTCAATTCGTGGTGGACCAGGGCGTCCGTTTTGTCACCACCAGTGCCGGTGACCCCACCAAGTACACGGCCCAACTGAAAGCGGCTGGGCTCACCGTGTTCCATGTGGTGCCCACCCTGGCCGGTGCCTTGAAAGCAGTACAGGCAGGCGTGGATGGACTCGTGGTGGAGGGAGGCGAAGGAGGTGGCTTCAAGAATCCCCGCGACGTGGCGTCGATGGTATTGCTGCCCTTGGTGGCCTCCAAGGTGACCGTGCCCATCATCGCCGCCGGAGGCATCGTGGACGGCGCATCCATGGCCGCTGCATTTGCGCTGGGGGCCGAGGGCGTCCAGATGGGGACCCGCATGGTGAGCGCCGCCGAGTCACCCGTGCACATCAATTGGAAACAGGCCATTGTGGACGCCGCCGAAACCGACACTGTGTTTCTCAACCGCTTCTCCAAGCCCGGCCTGCGGGCATTGCGGACAGAGCGCACCTCACGCCTCGAGCATGCCGACCACGTGGACATGGCCGAGTTCGGGCGGGCCCTGGACCTCTACTTCGGCGGTGACATGGAGGCGGCCATCGCTCTCAGCGGCCAGGTGGCCGGGCGCATCGAGTCGGTAGAACCGGTGGCCTCCATCATTTCCGGCACCATGCTCCAGTTCAGCCAGCGAATCGCCGAGCTTGCCCGTTTCATCTGATCGGTTTCATTTGATGAGTCCGACGACAGCGCCGAGGTGAAGGGCGAGCGATACTGACGGCCATGATCGACCTTCCTCCCATTGAGACGCTCCGGCACCTGCTGGCTCGGCTGAAGGCGAACGACATCGCCTGGTTCGGCGATCGTTATCGCGCCGGTGATCTGGCCTGGCTCCAAGACCGTTTGCCAGATGGTGACTATGTCGAACTCGGCCGACGGTTGGAGGCGGGAGACCTCAATTTCCTCCGGTTGCGGCTGTCCAAGCTCGACCTTCCTGGCATCACCCTCTTCCACAACTTGGTGCCTATGGGGGGCACCGTGGGGCCAAACGCCACCGGTCCGGTCGGCGAGGTGGAGCCGGAGCCCGAGCCGCGACGCAGCTTCTTGTGGTTGGCCCCGTTCCTGCTGCTGGCCGCTGTACTCATGGGCTTTGGCCTGTCGAAGTGCGGCAACGGTACTGACGGTTCGTCACCGGTGGGGGCCGACTCCACCGCTGCCTCTGCGTCCGATTCCACTGGTGATTCACTACTGGCCGACCCCGAAACCACGGTGGTTGCCACCGAACCGACTTCGCTACTCAACACCCTCCAAAGTGCCGGCAACTTCACCATCCTCACCGACTTGGTGCGTCGAGCGGGCCTCACGGACACCCTGAACGGCAAGGGGCCCTTTACGTTCTTCGCGCCCACCGACGACGCCTTTGCCAAACTCGATCCAGCAGAAGTAAGGCTGCTGCAAGATCCGCGAAATACCGATCAATTGTCCCGATTGTTGAAGTACCACGTGGTTGCGGGAGCCAAGAAGGCGGCCAGTCTTCGTACCGGGAACCTCAAGACGGTGGATGGAGCGTCGCTCCGTCTCACCGTCGACGGGGGCATGGTCACCATCAACGCCAACAGCGTGGTGACGGCAGCCGACATCATCGCCAGCAACGGCGTCATCCATGTGGTGGACATGGTGTTGACCCCGGCCGATCTCGCCGCTCTCGTGGGTGGTTCCGACGCTTCGACAGCCACCACCACCACCTCATCAGCTGCCACCACGTCTTCGGTGACCACCGTGCCCAGCGATGTGACGGTGGCGCTCCAAGATCCCCAATTTTCCACCCTCACTGCTGCATTGAGCGCTGCGGGATTGACCACCAGCCTGCAAGGTCCGGGTCCGTTCACGGTGTTTGCACCCACCAACGACGCGTTCGCCAAAGTGCCGGCCCCCGTGTTGACGGCACTGCTGCTGCCGGCCAACAAGGCCACCCTTGTGAAGGTGCTGAGCAACCACGTGGTGGCCGGCCGCCTCGGCGTCGCCGACTTCGGCCCAGGCAAATTCACCACCCTCGAAGGCGCCACCCTCAACATCAACCCGTTGGATTCCAAGCCTGGCTTCACAGTCAATGATGGCCTGGCCGGTGGCCCCGAAATCCCCGCCTCCAACGGAATCGTCCATCCCATCGACAGGGTGTTGATTCCGGCTGGCGTTGACTTGTCCACGCTGGTAGCGGCTGATGGGGGAACTGATGCAACGGCCACCACCGTGGCGGTCCCGTCTACGGTACTGGCCTCCACCACAGTCGCCTCGACTATCACCGTGGCCCCGGTCACCACCGTTGCCGTACCCGAAGGCCTCACGGTGTATTTCGGTTCGGGCTCGGCCCGTTTGGACAATGCCGCCACCGCCAAGATCACTGCTGCGGCGCCGACGCTGGCTGCACTGGGCGCTGGTTCCACCGTGAGGATCGTGGGCCACGCCGATGTGCGGGGCAATGCCGATGCCAACAAGGCACTCTCCATCGTGCGGGCCAACAACGTGAAGAACGCATTGCAGTCAGCCTTGGGCGCCGACGCCTCCAAGATCACCTTCGAAGTGTCCGCCGTTGGTTCCACTCAGCCTGAGGCCGACCTGGCCAAGAGTCGCCGGGTCACCATCGAGATCCAGCCCTGATCGCGGTGGCGACCGGTCAGTCGTCGAGGTGCGAACGCGGTGCACCCACCGGGGGCAACAGCAGCACCGTGATGGCCAGCCCCACCAGGGCCGACCACGCCACTGCACCGGTCCATAGCTCGGCGCTCCACTTGATGGGGTGGCCTGGCACCGTGGCCACCAAATAGATGCTCCACAGCAACAACGGCGCCAAGGCTCCGAAGAGGCGAAAGCCCAAGCGAGGCGGGCATCGACGCAACCCCCACGCCAGCACATCGGCAGCCACACCCCCGGCGATGAGTACCACTGTGAGGCGCAACGGTCGAAAGTTCGTATATATGAAATTGCCGGCCGCCACCACACCAAAGGCCAGAGTGCATGATCCCAACGGCAGTGCCCATCGACGGGCAACGAGAAGTACAGGGCCAAACAGCACTGCAGTGGTGATGATAAGCCCCACAATCGACTGTGTACGTACAATTTGATCAAGGCCCAGCAACGCTGGAAGCGTGGCAGTGAACACCGGCCGATCAAATACCGACACGTACTGGAAAAACACCGCCAACACCGAAGACAGAGCCCCGGCGCTCAGCATCACCGGCCACAGGGAGCGGGCTCGAGCAGGCTCGTCCACCATCCACGTGGCGCGAATGGGACCAAAGGCCATCAGCAACATGGCGCTCATGAGCAGCAGATGGGTGGGGCTGAACAGGATCTTCAGTTCCCGCTCGATACCGAACTGGGTATGCCATATCAGATCGAGTGCGCCCCCTACCCCGAACAGCAAGGCCCCCACCACCGAACCTTCGAAGCCGAGTGGAACCGCTTGGATGAAGCTGCGCCCGTCCGCCACCATGCGCCTGCGCACCACGTACAGCAGGAACACTGCACACGCCAGCCAACCCGTGTACAGCAACGCATGGGCTGAGGTGAAGAACGTGTCAAGGCTGGCGTCGGTGCGGTG
>JAYVGK010000065.1:0-4605 GCA_043772215.1 Acidimicrobiales bacterium
ATAGCGGTTCTTCCGGCAGCAGCACAACGAATCCGCGTTCGTTGGCTGGTGGTTTTGTGTGCACTGTTCAATGCACTGTTCGCTTTTGTGTTGGCAGCATCAGATGGATGGCGTGCGGTGATCGGCCCAGTGGTGGACCCCACCGAGTACTGGATTGGAGTGAAAACGGCAGACCCATTCTCACTTTTCTTACGGACCTATGCCCGACAGGGCCTCTACTTCACCGTCCATGTCCGTGGACACCCTCCCGGCATGATGTTGCTACTCATCCTGATGCGCCCACTGGGATTGCACAGTCCGTGGGCCGCTGCGGCACTGTCGTTCATCGGCTGTGGCGTCACCGTGATTGCGGTCAGTGTCACCGTATGGCGCTTGGTGGGTGTCGAAGCCGCACGTCGCGCTGCGCCCTTGTTGGCCATCGCCCCATTTGCGCTGTGGCAGGGCACCTCCGCTGACGCTTTCTACTGCGGGGTGGCATCGTCGGCCATTGCACTGGCGGCCGTGGCTGCCACTCGTGAGGGGGCGCGCTCACGAATCGCCGGTTTCGGCGCTGGCGTGACCATTGCCAGCGCCTGCTTCTTCACCTATGGAGCTGTCACCCTGGCCCCGGTCTTTGTGGCGGTGGTGTTGATCACCCGTACATGGCGGTGGCTGTTCGCCTTCGTTCTGGGTGGAGCAATGGTGGTACTCGCATTCCTGTGGGGTGGATTCTGGTGGTTGGAAGGGTTTCGGGCCACCCAGCACCACTACTGGCAGGGCACCGCCAAGTTTCGCCCGCCCGTCTATTTCGCCGTTGCCAATGTGGTGGTGCTGTGCTTTGCCATCGGCCTGCCCACGCTGGCATCATTGCCCAACGCAGTGCTTCGTCGTACCAAGCTAAGTGCGCTGATACTCAGCGCACTGGTATGCGTGGCATTTGCCGAGGCGTCCCAGTATTCCAAGGGAGAAACGGAGCGGATCTGGCTCATCTACATGCCATGGCTGGTGATCAGCGGAGTGGCGGTGGCCAATACCAAGAATCGTCAGCGCTGGTGGATGACCACCCAAGCCGTCACGGCAATTGTATTGCAGGCGGCATTGATCTCGAAATGGTGAGCATCAGCACCGATACATCAACACCATGCTGCGCCGAACTGCTGACTACTGAGCACATTGGCGCCAAGTCGAGCCACCCCGTCGCGCACTCGGCGGTCACTCGACACCACCACCACGGCGCGCCAGTTTGGGGTGGATGCCACCATGTCGAGGATGACATCATCCGCCTCCACCTCACCCGAGGAGAACAGCACTCTCACCCCTACCCGGGCTGCTCCCACCGGTCGAATCGCCCCGCCCTCGTCCACTCCGTCGTACACCACACATACGTCTGCGTCCGTTCGAGACGACACATCGGCCAGTACTCCCCCCAGCCGAGCCCGCAGATCGCGTGGCGGCACCGCAGGCCATTTCCATTTGGCCAGGTTGTAGCCGTCCACCAACACCAACACCCCGGGCACCCGGATGAGGAAGCGGGCCGCCTCCACCGAGTCATCGAACACCGCACGCGGCAATACCAAAGGCATGCGCTGGCCCTTTGATTGACCAGCATCACGTAGTGCCGCACGTTCCGCCCGAGACGGCGTGGGGGGAGCAGGCGGCGTAGTAGCCGTACGGCGCATCTCAGTGGGCGCTTCGCTCTCGGCCAACTCAGCGCGCATATGAATCAAGGATGCGCGCAGAGCATCCACTCCCCCCAAGGCGGCATCAGCGGAGTGCAAGAGTTGGGCACGCTGAGCATCCAAGGCTTGCGAGTTGCTGGCAGCCGCCAGCAACTCGCGGTAGGCATTGAGGAGGATCTGGTGCTCAGCCACAAGCGCATCGCGAGCTGACTCAGCCGTACGGTGCGCCCCCTGAGCGGCGTTCACTGCAACCGTGAGTGATGCCACGCTGGCATCAGCCGATTGTCGACTGGCGATTTCGGCGGAAAGACGTGCCTGGATAGCAGCATGGTCAACGCGCAACTTGGCCAGCGCCGCCTCCGCCGCCCTCGACGCCGCTTCGGAGCGTCGGGTGGACTCTTCGGCGGCCGACAACCGCCGTTGGGCGTCGCGACCAGCGGCTTCGTTGACGTTGGACTCGAGCAGGCCCCGGGCGTCAGATCGCAAAGTGTCCAGTTCCTGCTCCCACCCTTGCGGCCGCTGGGCAAAAATCACGCCAGCCCGCCCGACCAGGTCATCCGTCACCACCAAAGCCACCCTTGCTCGCCACTCTTCGTCGTTGTCGAGTACACGTCGTGCCACCCGCAGAGCGGGAGTGGGAACCTTGTGGGTGAAGCGCAAGTATGGGCGCAGTGGAGCGGGAGCCGTCACCGGCGGGTTCACGCGCTGCCCTGCTTGGGCCACCACCACTGTGAGCTCCAACACGGCCCGCAACAGGTCAAACTCCACCTCAGCGCTGGTACCGTTGAGTGGTTGGCCCGTCATGGAGTCAAGACTAGGACTCGTGAGCCACGAACAAGTGTTCTCGACAGGGAACGTTTGTTCGCTTACGGTACCGGGATGGTCCTGGCCCCTCCTCCCGTGCGGCAACAGTCCTTTGACGATCTCGGCACCCCACTGGCGCATGTCACGTTTTGCGTCATCGACCTCGAGACCACCGGCGCATCCCCGGCAACGTGTGAGATCACCGAGATTGCCGCTGCTCGCTATGTTGGCGGCGAATGCACTGGGGTGCTGGCCACGTTGGTGAACCCCGGAGTGCCCATCCCTCCCACCATCACCTATCTCACCGGCATAACCGAGTCCATGGTGGGCCCCGCTCCCTTGATTGATGCCGTGCTACCCGCCCTGCTCGAGTTCGTGGGTGACGCCGTCATCGTAGGCCACAATGTGCGCTTCGACCTGGGGTTTCTCAACACTGCGTTGAGCCGCAGAGGCTACGAGCACTTTTCCAACCGCGTGGTGGACACGTTGCGACTGGCCCGGCGACTGGTGCGCGACGAAGTGCCGGACTGCAAATTGGGAACGTTGGCGCAGCACCTCATGCTGGAGCACCAACCCTGTCATCGGGCCCTCGACGACGTGCGGGCGACCGCTGACTTGTTGCATCTGTTGTTCGAACGGGCGGCAGGACTGGGCGTGTTGGGTCTCGATGACCTCATGGAATTGCCAACGCTGGGACGCCATCCATCCGCAGCCAAACTCAAACTCACGAACTGTCTACCCCGCCGCCCGGGCGTTTACCTGTTTCGCGATGCTGGCGGTGACGTGCTGTACGTGGGTAAGGCCACCAACCTCCGGGCCCGAGTCCGAAGCTATTTCGGTTCCGACGATCGCCGCAAAGTTGGGCCGCTACTGCACACCACGGCGCGCATTGATCATCTCGAATGCGCCACGGCTCTGGAGGCGGCCGTGCTCGAGATCAGACTCATCCAGCACCATCTCCCCCGTTACAACCGTCAGTCCAAGTTCTGGACGTCGTATGCGTACCTACGTATTGGCGGTACGGCGGGGTCACCGAAGCTCACCGCAGTCCGCCAGGCCTTACCCGGTCAGTCGAGTTGGCTGCTGGGGCCGTTTTCGTCGCTGGGTGCAGCGCGAGTGGCGGCCGGTGCGTTGCGCGAATGTGTCACGGAAATGCCACCCTCCACCGTCCTCGATCGACACGTCATCAACAGGGCCGATGTGTTGTTGGCGCCGTTGCACGGTCGGATGCACCGCTTGGCCAGTGAAGAACGATTCGAGGAGGCGGCGTCGGTGCGCGACCGTGGCGGCATCCTCAGCCGAGCCATTGCCCGCCAACATCGCTGCGATGCGCTGCGCGCTGTCCCGCACCTGGAGATGCGCTGGCAGGGTCGCACCATTGTGGCCGAACACGGGCGAGTGGTGGTGGGCCGCCAGGTGCCGTGCGGCGAACCCGATCAGCCCCTACCGCGACAGCTGGCAGACGAGGTCACATTGCTGGCTACTTGGCTTGACCGGGAAGCCCATCGAGTGCAACTGATTCATGGGTCACCGGGCCTGGCGCTCCCCGTGGGGGCAGTGCCCCGATTCCATGCCGGCCCAGTTACGGCGCCACGACCAGCGCCAACCCCGGTTCCCATCCCGGTACCCAGTCGGGTGGAGCGCCCACGTACGTCCGTTGCCCGTCCCCGAGGAGCCCCTGCGCGCACCACCCGCAACGCCCCCTCACCCGCCATGCGCTTATTCGGTGTCACTCCCCGTGTTGGCGGCCCCGTTCGGGGCAATTAGGCAGCCGCCACGCGTATGATCGGCGTGTGGAGACAATCCTCGTTGTGGTGCTGTCCGTGTTGGGCGGTCTGGCGCTGAGTGTGATCGTTGCCCTGCTGGTATTGCGAGGCATGCTGCGCCGTCAACTTCGGGTGAGTATCGGTCGCAGGTCGGCGGCCCCCACTCACTGGGTGGCCCCGCTGTCGCGTGCGGCACGGCTGCATCGGCGGCTGCGGACGGCCACCGTGCAGGCACGGTTCCAAATGGCCCGTCTCGGCGCCGGAGCGCCCGGCTTGGCCGACGGCGTGCGTGCACTGGAGGTCCTCGCCTGCACCGTGGAGATCGACTTGGTGTCGGCCTCACGGGCGCCGCGCCCACAACGCCGCCAAGCCCTGAT
>JAYVGK010000066.1:0-2165 GCA_043772215.1 Acidimicrobiales bacterium
CGGTGATGCCAACGCCGCCGCCGTGGCCGATTGGTGCGCAGCGGCCATCCTCACGGAACTGCGCCTGTTTCCCACATTCGCCCGTCAGCAGATACGCCATACCTGGGCCGTCCGCGCCGGCAAGCCAGTCAGCGCGCATACCATCGGCATACTCGGCTACGGAGCCATTGGCAAGTCTCTGCATGAGCGCCTGCGTCCGTTTGGCTGCACGGTGGTACCCATTGCCAGTAGAGCTCGTGAGGCCATTCACGGGGTGGATGAACTGGCGGTCCTGCTGCCCTCGCTCGACGTACTGGTGTGTCTCACCCCACTGACGGATGCCACCCACGGACTCGTCAACGCCGAGATGCTGGCGCTCATGCGCAATGGTTCAACGGTGGTGAACGCCGGACGCGGTGCCGTGGTGGACACCGAAGCGCTTTTGGCGGAACTGGTGTCGGGTCGGCTGCGGGCAGTACTCGATGTCACTGACCCCGAGCCCCTCCCTGCCGACCACGCACTCTGGGATGCCCCCAACGTGCGCATCACCCCACACGTGGCTGGCGCCACCACATCGTTCTTTGCCTTCACCTATCCGGTGGTGGCGCAGAACGTCCATCGCTACCTGGCCGGGGAACCTCTGACCAACGTGGTGCAGGGCCCCCTGTTTCAACCCCGCAAAGTTCGATTCGACTGACCGGTACGCTCTGTGCCAGATGTTGAATCGACACGCACCAGAGACCATTGCCGCGCACTCGCTGCACGCCATTGACACCCAAACCGGTGCCATTGCGCCGCCACTTCATATGGCCACTTCCTATGCGCGCGATGAGGACTATCTGCTGAAGGTGCCGCAGAGTTATTTACGGTACGGAAATTCCACAGTCACTCACGCCGAGCAGGTATTGGCTGCCCTCGATGGTGGACCCGATGCTGCGGTGTTCTCATCGGGCATGGCAGCGGTGGTGACCCTGCTCGATACGGTGCCGCACGGCGCCCATGTGGTGGCTCCCAAGGTGATGTACTACGGCACTCGGGACTGGATGCAGCGTTTGGAGCGCTTGGGCCGTGTAGAGCTCACGTTGTTCGATCAGGCCGATCCCGATGCGTTGGCGCGTGCCGTGCGCCCCGGCATCACCAACCTCGTGTGGATCGAGACTCCGGCCAACCCCACGTGGGACGTGATCGACATCCAAGATGCAGCCGATACAACTCACGCCGCAGGTGCGATATTGGTCGTTGACGGCACCTGCTCGTCGCCTGCCGTAACTCGCCCGCTGGAGCATGGGGCGGACTACGTGTTTCACTCGGTGACGAAGTACCTCAATGGTCATTCTGATGTGCTGGGTGGCGCGCTCATTCCTCGTATCGACGATGAGCGGTGGCAGGACGTCCGCACCCTACGCAACATGACCGGGTGCATTCTGTCCCCGTTCGACTGCTGGTTGCTCATCCGCGGAATGCGGACCCTGTTCGTGCGGGTCCGCGCCGCCAGTGCCAGCGCCCTGCAGATCGCTCATCATTTTGAGAATCATCCGCAGCTACAGCGGGTGTTGTATCCGGGGTTGGAGTGCCACCCTGGCCATCACATTGCGCAGCGACAAATGGATGGCTATGGCGCCATGATGTCGATATGCGTGCGAGGGGGTTTGCCCGAAGCAGGACGAGTGGTGCGAGCTCTGCGGGTGTTCCTACCCGCCACCTCGCTGGGCGGCGTGGAGAGCTTGGCCGAACACCGCATCATCGTGGAAGGCCCCACCAGTTCGGTGCCCGACAATCTCATACGTCTCTCCATCGGCATTGAGGCAGTGGCTGATCTCATTGCCGACCTCGAGCAGGCTCTCACCGAAGCCCCTGACCTGACCTGACCGGACCTGACTGGCTCAGGCTGCAGGTACGTGCCACACCACTTCGGCGAACCAGCCATCGGGGTCGGTGAAGCGGAAGAAGCGCAATGCTCCAGAGCTGAGTACGGTGCCAGTGGATGCGTCGGCGTTGACCAGGCGGGTGCGCAGATCCTCGAATGCCTCCTCGCTCGACGCCCGGAATGAGCAGTGATCGAAACGCGACACACCGAAAAACACTGCTCCGGGGGGATCAATGGGTTCGGGTGCGGGCAGCGATGCCACTTCGGTGGCCTGGAGCATGATGCCGTCGCTGAGGGGGATGAGGGCGATCTTGCGACC
>JAYVGK010000067.1:0-18449 GCA_043772215.1 Acidimicrobiales bacterium
ACCACGAGATGGGTGGCGCCCAGACCGGTGCGCTGTGTGGTTTCGGCCCCGATCTCCCATCCCCCCACCGGCAGGCGGCGGATGATGGCCTCCACCTCATCGAGATCGGCGCCGGCGTCGATGAGCGACCCGAGCGCCATGTCACCGGCGATGCCGGCGAAGCAGTGGAACCAGGCCACACGGGTCATGAACGCAATCCTCTTCCCACACTCAATAGGCGCGCTACCCCACAGGCAGCCCCGTATCCGTTGTCGATGCCTACCACCGTGACGCCCGCTGCGCACGAGCTGAGCATCGCCAACAGCGCCGTGACCCCCGCCAATGAGGACCCATAGCCAACACTGGTGGGCACAGCAATCACCGGCCCCGATGTGAGACCTCCAATGACGGACGCCAAGGCACCCTCCATACCGGCCACCGCCACCACGGCATCAGCCGTGGTGAATGCGTCCAAATGGGCCAACAGCCGGTGCAGGCCGGCCACGCCGCAATCCACGATGAGGCGGGCCACATGACCGTAGGCATGCAGGGTGGCCACGCACTCCGCCGCCACCGACAAATCCGCAGTCCCGGCACAGGCCACCACCACCCGTCCAGGGAGCGGTGCCGCAGGATTCCACACCACCGTGTGCCGGTCTGGCCCCGTGTCAGTGACAGTGGCGCCTCCCACTGCGGTGGTGCACGCATCGACCTGGGCACTATTGGCCCGGCTGAGCACCACTGTGACCCCTCGGCTGGCCAACTCGACCACGATGGCGGCGCACTGCAGGGGTGTCTTACCGGGCCCGTATACCGCCTCCGGCATACCTTGGCGCAGCGCCCGATGATGGTCGACCAGGGCAAAGCCGAGATCGGCAACGGGGAACTGACGGATGGCATCGACAAGGTCATCGGGGTGTCGCGCCCCCGCAATGACGTCGTCGATGAGGGCTCGTAGGCGGAACTCGTCCATGCCCCATCCATGATGGTCGCTAGCGTCAGCTTCCATGACACGTATCGCCTACCTCGGACCGGCTGGCACATTCTGCGAGGAGGCACTACTCACCCAGGCCGATCTGGCCCACCAGGACCTGGTGGCCTACATGACCATCGAAGACGCCCTCCAAGCGCTCTCGAATCACCTGGTGGACATGGCCTTTTTACCGATGGAGAACGCCATCGAGGGCACTGTCAACGTCACCATGGATGCCCTGGCCTTCGATTACCAAATGCTCATCCAACGCGAGGTGGTGCTGCCCATTGTGATGACCTTGATGGCGCGCCCGGGAGTGTCGGCAGCGGACGTGACAACGGTGATGTCGATGCCGATGGCCACCGCCCAGTGCCGCCAGTACTTCGCCAAACATCTCCCCGGCGTACAGGTGGTGGCGGCCGGCTCCACCGCCGAGGCGGCCCGTCTGGTGGGTGAGAGCGATTCCACCACCATGGCCACGGTGGGCCCGGCGTTGTCCGGAACCCTCTACGGCTTGGAGGTGCTGGCCACCGACATCGCCGATCACCCGGGCAACGAAACTCGGTTCGTGCTCCTGGCCTTGAGCGGGGTACCCGCCCCCACGGGTCACGACAAAACATCGATCGTATGCTTCCAGAGCTTCGATCGACCCGGTTCGTTGCTGGCCATGCTGCAGGAGTTTGCGGCGCGGGCCATCAACTTGGTGAAGTTGGAATCGCGTCCCACCAAGAATGGTCTGGGCAACTACTGCTTCATCATCGACCTGGAAGGTCATATCGCCGATGAGTTGGTAGCCGACTGCCTACGCAATCTGGCGGCCAAGACCGCTGAGGTCAAGATGCTGGGGTCGTTCCCGGCGGCGGGTGATCATGGACCGGCCAAACGTATGGAGGCCAGCGAATCGTGGGACCGGGCTTCGGCTTGGATGGAGAGTTACCGCCACCAAATCAGCTGAGCGCGATCAGCAGAGAGAACTCGGCCAGGCGTCGAGTTCGGCTCGTGTGGGCGGGTCGGCACCGGCGCGCGTACAAGTGATGGCGGCGGCGGTGGCGGCGAACGTCATGGCATCCACCCACTCGGCGTCGCTACGAGCTGCGAGATCTGCGGGCACACAGTGTCCGTGTTCTACCAGCCACGTCATGAGTGCCCCGGCAAACGTGTCACCGGCCCCCACCGTGTCCACCACGTCGACGCGTGGAGCGCGCACATGGACTGCGTTGTGGGACAGGCGAATCAGATGGGCGCCGTCTCCGCCCGTGGTGACGATCACCATCTTTGCCCCGAGGTCGATGAAGCGTTGGGCCGCCGCCATCGGCTCCACTCCGGGAGCGAGGAACTCGAGGTCCTGATCCGATGCCTTCACGATGTGGGCCAAGGGTAAGAATCGTTCCAAAAACGTCCACCAGCGCGCCCGGTCGGGTACCAGCGCAGGTCGTACTGTGGGATCGAGCAGCACCGTGACCCGGTCATGATGGGCAATGACAACGTCGTAGTTGGTCGATGCCGACGGCTCATCAAATGATGTCAACGAACTCAACTGGAAGAACCGCATCGACGCAGGGAGTACGGGTCGAGGGTGCGGATCCCAGCGCACATCGGCAGAGCCCTGACCTCGGAACGTGAACTGGGCGCCCTCGGGCGTTTCCACCACGAACGCCAGTGCACACGGATCATCAGAACGCAACGCCCATTGGGTGGAAACCCCGTTGTCATGTAAGTGTTGCACCAGCAGTTCGCCAAACGCATCGGTGGAGAACTGGGTAAGTGCAGCCACACTCTGGCCCAGCCGAGCAGCAGCCACGGCGGTGTTCAACGGGGATCCACCTGGCACTGCGCGCATGGGCATCTCGCGACGACCGGGACGCGCCGCCCCATTCGGCACAAAATCCACAATGGCCTCCCCCAGAACGGCAATGGAAGGGGAATGAGAATCAGGGGTCACTCGGTGTCCGTTCGACTGGGGCCAGTGGAAGCCCGCACGATGAGTTCAGTGGGCCGTACGTCGTGGGGCGAACCGTGTTGTCCGCCGATGGCTTCGATAAGCAGCGTGGCGGCTCGAGCACCGCTGTCGATGACGGGTTGGCGCACCGTGGTGAGGTCCATGATGTGCGCCAGATCGTGATCATCGAAGCCCACCACCGACACATCGCCGGGAACGTCGAGGCCGTGATCGCGGACCGCCTTGATGGCCCCCATGGCCATCTCGTCTGACATGGCGAACACTGCGGTGGGGGGCGGACTGCAACCCAACAACTGGGTCATGGCGCGGTACCCACCGGCCACGGTGAAATTGCCCGGTATTTCGAGTTCGGGCCGTGGGGCAATGCCGGCTTCGGCCAACGCATCTATCCAACCGCAACGGCGGAACTGCGGAACCGAGAAATGACGCTGATGATCGTCCTCGCCGATGAGGGCGATATGGCGATGACCGAGGGCGACGAGGTGGCGCACGGCGGTGGCGGCAGCGCTGCGGTTGTCCACCGTGACACTGGGTAACTCATCGTAGGAATCGCCCACACTCACCACATGCATTCCGGCTGCGTTGACATCAGCGAGTTCGTCAGTGTCCAAACGCAGATCCACCAATAACAGCCCATCAACCCGTTTGCCCAGTACGCCCCATTCGCGCACGAAGCGCCGCCGCTCTTCGCCATTGCCCACGCCGAACAGCAAGAGGTCATATCCATGAGCGTTCAGCGTGTCGCGCGCTCCGGAGACCACCTGACTGAAATACCAACGACCGAGTTCGGGCACCGCCATGCCCACCGAATGGGTACGACCGGCGGCCAATCGAGAGGCGTGAGGATCCGGGCGGTAGGAGAGTCGTTGCGCCTCCTGCTGTACTTTTTGCCTGGTGGCGGGGGCCACATTGGGCAGGCCGCGCAAAGCGCGACTCACCGTGGCCATCGATACGCCCGCGCCGACCGCTACGTCGGCAATGGTGGCCGGGCGCGCCAAACCGGGCTCAAGAGGAGGGCCTGGCACGGGTGTGTTGGCGGTGGGAGTGGGGGCGTCTTGCATGGCGTGTGGTATGAAACCGCTTTCGTCGGCCCCGGTCGGGACAGGATCACACATTGCCATGACGTCGTGTACCGAGGTGTTGGTGCTGGCCCGTTCCACTTTGGCCGAACTGTTGGCTTCCCTAACGCCGGGCGACCTCGACGCCTTCTGGCTGCGGGTGCAGGAACGTCTCGGGGATGCGTTGGGCCCCCTCGATGCGCTGTACGGACGCACCCACGACGTCACTGCACTGGCGCTCGAATTGATGAGGCGGGCAGCACTGGCCGCTGTGGCGCGTTCCGATGAGTTGCGTCGCCTCGATCACGATCGCGAGATTCGACCGGATTGGTTTCAGCGTTCGACGATGATCGGGTACGTGGCATATGCCGAGCAGTTTGCCGGCACGTTGCAGGGCGTAGCTGAACGGATCGGCTACCTCCGTGAACTCGACGTGTCGTATCTGCATCTGATGTCGGTGATCCGTCCTCGTGAGGGAGCCAACGACGGGGGATTTGCGGTGGCTGATTATCGCAACGTCGACCCGATGCTTGGCACCATCGACGACTTGGCAACTCTTGCCTCATCGTTACGAGAGCAGAAGATCAGCCTATGCGTGGATTTGGTGATGAACCACACCGCAGCCGAGCACGAGTGGGCGCAGCGGGCCAGAGCTGGCGAGCAACGCTTTCGTGACTTCTATCTGATCTATCCGGATCGCAGCATGCCCAATCAATGGGAGCGGACACTGCCACAGGTGTTCCCAGAACTGGCACCGGGAAACTTCACGTGGGACGAGGGTGTGAAGGGGTGGGTATGGACCACGTTCAACACCTTTCAATGGGACCTGAACTACGCCAATCCCGATGTGGTGGTGGAGATGTTCGACAACATGGCGTTCCTGGCCAACCAGGGAGTGGAGGTACTCCGATTGGACGCAGTGGCGTTCACCTGGAAGCGCATGGGTACCGATTGTCAGAATCAACCTGAGGCCCACCTCATCGTGCAGGTACTCCGGGCCTGTCTGGCAATGGCGGCGCCGGCCACCATCTGTAAGGCCGAGGCGATTGTGGGGCCCGATGAATTGGTGCCCTATCTGGGAGCCCATGATGTGGTGCGACGGGAGTGCGAGCTGGCTTACAACAATCAATTGATGGTGATGCTGTGGAGCAGTGTGGCCACTCGCGATGTGGGGCTCATGACCCACGCCATGTCACGGATGAAGACGCCGCCCTCCTCCACTGCGTGGTGCACGTACATCCGCTGCCATGACGACATCGGGTGGGCCATCACGGATCAAGACGCCGCCGCTGCGATGGTGGGAGGGGCCACACATAGACAGTTCCTCACCCGATTCTTCCGTGGCGACTTTCCATTGAGCTATGCCCGAGGGGCGGCGTTTTCATCCAATACACTCAATGGTGATGAGCGCACCTGTGGCACCGCCGCTGCGCTCGCTGGCATCGATGACGCTCGTATGCGCGCAGATGAACATGCATTGGACCTGGGAATCCGTCGACTCCTACTGCTCTATGGGGTGATCCTGGGCTTCGGGGGTGTGCCGTTGCTCTACATGGGTGACGAATTGGCGTTGGCCAACGACAGAACGTATCTCGACGATCCGCAGAAAGCAGGGGATAGCCGCTGGATGCATCGTCCGCTCATGGACTGGTTGCGGGCCGAGCGTCGACGAGACGCATCGAGTGTGGAAGGACGGGTGTTTGCTGGATTCACCGCGCTCATCGCCGCCCGCAAGGTCAATCAAGCCATCCATGCGGCGGGCACGGTGGAATGGATTTGGGCCGGTGACCCACGGGTAGCAGCCTTCGTACGCCGTCATCCATCGGGAGGAAAAGTGATGGTGCTGGCCAACGTCAGCGAGTTCGATGTGGCCATCGACCCTCATATCGCCGAACGATTCGGATTCGTCCGCGCCGCCGATCAGTTGGCCCCTGATGCGGAGTTGATCACCGACGGTGCGTTGCGGCTGGGGCCATTGGCGGTGCGCTGGTTGGTGGACCCAGCCGATGCCGGGGTGCATCCGTCGGTGATGCAGCTCAGTCAGACTGGTGGGGTCGCAACTGTTCCAACAGTTCATTGATGATCGAGGTCTGCCCTGCCGACCGGGCCCAGCGATCGGCCACTACGTCATGGTCCACCAATCCCCATGCCGTGGCAGGCAAGCCCAATGCCGCCACCGTTGAAGCAAGTAATTGTGGTGGTTCCACGTCATCGTCGTAGGCAATGAACGCTTCTAGGCCGTCCCACAACGAATCGATGGGGGCCACGGCGAGTTCCCCGGTGGCCACGGCCAACGCACACGAGCTGAACAGGGTGTCGGTGGACGCTCCTTGGGGCCGTTGGAATCCCGCCACCGGATGCAACCGCCATTCGATGACCTCGCCTGCAGGACCATCGGGTCGGAGCCAGACCTGCGATCCGTTGACATAGGTATCCACTGGTTCACCGAAGCGCCCATCCAAGGCCATCAGCAGTTCGGGAGTAAGCGTCCATACCACCGTGGGGACCAGGGCGACGATCGGAGCCATTGGCGAACCCTACGCTGGCGGTCATGTTGGGACGTCGGCGCTTCATTGCGGCTGCACTGGTGGCCGGGTTGTTCGCCGTGTTGTCCGCCGGTGCGACGATGGAGCATGCACCGGTATCGGCTGCAACTACTGCTGTGACAGCAGTAAGGCCATGTGAGGGCGTTGGCAACATTGTCGCGCCATCGACCTCCAGTGTGCGTTACGACATCGATCTGGATCTCAACACCCGAACCGGTGGAGTGCGGGGCCGCTCCGTGATCCGTTTCACCCCGGATCTCGACATCACCGAACTGGTGGTGCGGCTGTGGCCCAATGGAGGAGTACGTGACGCCACCGCACCATCGATGAACATCGCTTCGGCGGAGGTGAACGCAGCGGTTGCCACGTTCTGGCAGCCCGACCCCACCACCGTGGTGATCGCCGTGCCAGGCGGTGTCGCATCAGGGCGTGAAGTGGAATTGACGTTGGCGTGGACGCTGGGCGTTCCGGGGCCCCGTGACGACCGGTTGTCGCGCAATTCGGCGTCGCTGCGTTATGGGTCGTTTCTCCCGGTATTGCCATGGGAGCCGGGGGTGGGATGGAATCGTACGCCGCCCACCTCCGGCCAAGCCGAGGCATCCATGACCCCCACCGCCGACTGGCGTGTGTCTGTGCACCTCAGTTCCGTTAAGCAGATAGTGGCTACGGGCACCGATGATGGCCACCACACTTGGACGGCCACGGGCACGCGGGATTGGGCCATGGTGGTGGGCACGTTCAAACAAGTAAGCGCGCCAATCATGCTGGGCCAGCACAACGTGGCCGTGACGGTGGCGGTTCAGCTGGGCTTGTCCGACGACCCCAGTGCCTATCTGGCCCGAGTGATGATCGCGCTGAAGCTGTTCTCGACGTTGTACGGGCCCTATCCGTGGTCGACTTACACGTTGGCCCTTACCCCCGGATTGAAGGGGGGCATCGAGTACCCGACGCTGGTGATGCAGGGTCCGGGGACCATTGGCCGTACCACTCCCCACGAAGTGGCGCATCAATGGTTCTATTCATTGGTGGGCAACGATCAGGGTCGTGATCCGTGGCTTGACGAAGGTTTGGCCTCATGGGCGGAGAGTCGGGCGGAAGCCACACTGTCCACGTTCCAGTCCAGACCACTACCAGCCGATGCCACCGGCCACTTGGGAGCACCGATGGCGTACTGGGATGCGCATCGCAGCTCGTATTATCGCGGGGTGTACGTGCAGGCGGTGAATGCGTTGGCTGCGCTCGGACCAACGACGCAAGTGGATTGTGCGCTGCAACGCTATGTGGCGACCAACGCCTATGGGGTGGCCACCACATCTGACCTTGTCAGCGCGCTGAGTGATGAGTTCCCCAATGCGATTGCGGTGCTGACCCGCTATGGCGTAGGCGTCAAGCAACGTTGACTCGGGCGAATCTCAGTCTCCGGCAGTGATGGACCCGCTATGCGCAGGAGTGCTGGTGGGGGTGGAACCGCCCTCCACATTGAGCTTGGGGATGAGCTTGTCAAGCCGCCGTGGGAACCACCAGTTGCGATCACCCAAGAGTTCCATGGTGGCGGGCACCATGATGACTCTCACGATGGTGGCATCGATGAACACAGCGGCCGCCAAGCCCACACCCATCACCTTGATGGCGCGTTCTCCCAAGACGAAGCCAAGGAACACGCACACCATGATGGCGGCCGCTGCGGTGATGACCCGAGCCGTGGATGCCAGACCCTCAACCACGGCTTCACCGTTCGGCTTGCCGTGGTCATACTCCTCGCGTATACGAGACAGAAGAAACACCTCGTAGTCCATGGACAGCCCGAACACAATGGCGAACAGCATCATGGGGATCCACGGTTCGATGGGACCCGGTTTGCCGATGCCGATTATCGACGCTCCCCACCCGTACTGGAAGATGGCCACCACCAATCCGTAAGCGGCGCCGATCGACAACAAGTTCATGATCACCGCTTTCAACGGGACCACGATGGAACGGAAGACCGCCATGAGGAGCAAGAAACTCAACAGCAGCACCACACCGATGAACAGCGGTAGTCGGCCCCCGATGAGCGCCGCAAAATCGATTCCACTAGCGGTGAACCCACCGAGGTAAGCCACCGCGCCCGTGCCAGCGACGGCTGGGGCAATGACGTCATTGCGTAGGTGGTGTACCAACTTTTCGGTGGCGGCGTCCTGCGGCCCGGTGGTGGGCGTGAAATTGATGAGGAACGCTTTGCCTGACGGCAACGGTTGCAAGACCGACGACGCCACCCCCGGGGTTGCCTTCACTGCATCAGCCAACTTGGCGGCTGCCTGCTGGGCGGCTGGAGTTGCAGCTTCGATGGCAATGAGCCCAGGAGCATTGGACCCGGCTCCGAACGCCGCTGCCTTGATGTCATAGGCCTTGCGAGTGGTGGTGTTCTTGGCGTTGTTGCCCTGATCAGAGAACCCCAGACGCAACGAAAACAACGGGATGGAGGCCACCACCAACAATGCCAACCCACCGAGGGCAAATGGCCAAGCCCGGCGTTGCACCAACCGGCTCCACCGATGCCAACCAGTCTCCTTGCCCAATACCGGCTTTTTGCGGTGCACCGAAAACTTGTCGATGTTGTACCCGACGAATCCCAACATCGCAGGAATGAGAGTCACCGAGGCCAACACAATGATGAACACCGGCGTGGCGCCAGCGATGGCAATGCCGTTGATGAAACTCAAACCCATTAAGAACATGCCCAGCATTGATATGATCACGGTGCACCCGGCGAACACCACGGCTCGACCTGCCGTGCCCAGTGCCCGCACCGCAGCGTCGTGCGGGTTCAACGTATGCAGTTCGTCCTTGTACCGAGACACGATGAACAACACGTAGTCGATGCCCACGCCGAGGCCGATCATGGCGGTGACGCTGGTGACGAACGAGGGCATGCTCAGAAATGCCGACCAGATGCCCACTCCGGCGATGGCGATGCCCACACCCAAGGCGGCCGTGAGGATGGGCAGCCCCATGGCGATGATCGAGCCGAATGCGATCAACAAGATCACCACGGCTGCCAATAATCCGAATGCTTCGCTGGGCGGCAACTTGAATGCCCCGAATGGTTGCCCGGCAAACTCCGTAACCACACCGTCTGCCCGCAAGGACGTTGCCAACGGCAGGATGTCCTTCACCGGGGCGGTCTGTAGATCTACACCCGGTTTGAAGGTGACTTCAGCAACCCCGACAGTGCCATCTGTCGACACTCGACCGCGCTTGGCGTCGAACGGAGATGTCACGGAAGCCACGATCGATTGCTTGGACAATGACGCCAGCCACTCGGAGATGGCTGGCTTTTTTGAGGCCAAGCCACCCTTTACCTGGAACACCACTTCGCCGGATTCTCCACGCGCCGCAGCTCTGGCGGAGGGGAATTCACGGGCCAAGACGGCGGTGGCCTTGGACGATTCCGTATTGTTGCCTCCACCCTGCCCTGAGTCCAACTTGCCGCCCAGGGCACCAGACACCACAAACGATGCGGGCAGTGCCAACACCCACAACAGAACTGTCACACGGCGATGACGATGACAAAATGATGCGAGACGTTCGAGCACAGGAATTCTCCTGAATAGTGAATGGTCCGAGCCGACGGTGCGGCAGAGGTCAGGGTTGTTTCACAAGTGATGAGATAGTGGAACTCACGAGCGCCTCATTGGGTCCCGACACCACCACCGTGACGCCGTCGTCGAAGCGACGGCTATAGGACACGCCTTTGCCACGATCCTCGTTTTGTCCGTCACGGCGGAACCACCGTGCGCCATTCACCGTTCGTGGGTCACCTTGATACAGGGTGGGATCGGCGAGGCGCTTCTTCAAATACACATCGTTGGTTTGCCACAGGCGGACGAAGTCACCCGCATCGGGTTTGCCGCCAGCGATGGTGTACGTGAGGTCGAGGGCGTAGATGGACGGGCCCCGCTTCTCATCGGGCTCGTCCAAGATGACCCGGATGAGTTGGGACCCGGCAGGCGCCACCGCAGGGAGCCGGGCTGGGAACGGAAGTTTGGTGTTGGCCACACCGAGTTGACGCTGAGCTTCAGTGAACACATTGGGTCGGTCGCCGCTGCGCACCACTGCTTGGCCGACCATACCGAGGGCCGTGATGGCGGGGAGCATGAAGGCCAGGACCCCTGCTCGCCTTGCCCACTTGGTGGGAGGTGTACGAGTGGGCCGGGAGGGATAAGTGGTGGAGGCCACGAGCCAAGGGTACCGGTGTGACGAGCTTGCGAATACACGAACCCGAGCAACTCCTCGTAAACAGGCCACTAAGGTGGAACTGACCATGGTCGATTCCACTTCCGGCGGAGGGTCCATGCCCGGTCCCCGTTCCGTCTCCCACCGTCAGGTTTCGTCCCGCAACGCTTCTCTGCGGGTGGCGTGGTTGGTGTATCGCGGCAACCCACACTCCGGTGGCCAGGGCGTTTACACCAGATACCTGGCTCGGGAGCTCACCTCCATGGGTCACGTGGTGGACGTGTTGTCGGGCCAGCCATACCCCGTCCTCGACGATGGAGTGCGCCTCATCAAGGTGGCTTCGCTCGATTTGTTCCGCTCGGATGACCCTTGGCACATCCCCCGATTGCACGAATTACGGGGTCGTAAATACCCGGACATCGACGCTCTCGAATTTGCCCACATGTGCACGTCGGGCTTCCCCGAACCGCTGACTTTCAGCCTACGAGCCCGCCGTTATCTGCGGCAGAACTGCACCGACTATGACCTCATCCACGACAACCAGTGTTTTGGATACGGCGTGGCTGGGATGCAGCGTGATGGGTGGGCGGTGGCCGCCACCTTGCATCACCCCATAACGGTTGACCGTGACCTGGAGATGGCTGACGCCAAGGCCCACGGGGCGGGCCTCAAGCGTCGTTTCAGTCTCAATCGCTGGTACGGGTTTCTTGGGATGCAGATCAAAGTGGCCCGTTCCATTCCTCGGATCGTCACCGTGTCCGAATCCTCCAAGCGCGACATCGTGGCCCAGATGGGTGTCCCGGCCGAGTCGTTGCATGTCGTGCCAGTGGGCGTCGACCACCAGCGATTTAGGCCGTTGGCCCATGTCATTCGTGCTCCGCATCGTGTGATGACAACGGCCAGTGCCGACGTGCCCCTTAAGGGTCTACGTCCTTTGCTGGAGGCCATTGCCAAAGTGCGTACCGAGCGTCCGGTGGAACTGCTCATCATCGGCAAGAAACGCGAAGGATCCATATTGCCGGCGTTGCTGGACCGTCTCGGCCTCAATGACATCGTCACGTTCGTGTCAGCCGTATCGGACGAGCGGATCGTGGAGTTGTACAACGAGGCCACGGTGGCGGTGGTGCCATCGCTATACGAAGGGTTTTCGCTGCCCGCCATCGAGGCCATGGCGTGCGGCACCCCACTAGTCACCACATTGGGCGGGGCGCTGCCTGAGGTCGTGGGGTCCGATGGCACTGCTGCGCTCACTGTGGCGCCCGGTGATGCCGAGCAGTTGGCCCAGGCCATTGGCCGAGTGCTCGACAGTCCGGAACTGCAGGCGCGCCTCAGCGCCGGTGGCCGCGCCCGGGTGCTGAACCGCTTTACCTGGCGGGTGTCGGCCGAAGGGACGTTGGAGCAATGGCGGTTGCTGCTCGAAGATCGGGAGCGGGCCGCTCACGATGGAGCCCGAGTTACAAAACGGGTTGGTGTGTGACGATGCTGACGGTTCGATTTGATCGTCTTGGATTACAACCCGGTGAACGTTTGCTGGACCTTGGAGCGGGTGGCGGTCGCCACGCCTTTGAGGCTCTACGCCTGGGAGCCCGGGTGGTGGCACTCGATCGCAGTATGGCCGATCTTCGGCCAGCGGCCTCAATGCTATTAGCCATCACCGAAGATGTGAGTCATCGGCTTCCCGCACGAGCGGCTTCGGGGTTGAGCGTGGGTGATGCGTTGGCTCTACCGTTTGCCGACAACACCTTCGACCGCATCATCACTTCCGAGGTGCTTGAGCACATCCCCGACGATCGCGGTGCCATGGCCGAGATCGTGCGGGTGTTGCGACCGGGTGGCATCCTGGCGGCCACAGTGCCCACGTATTGGCCCGAGCTCGTGAACTGGGCCATATCGTCGGAGTACCACGCACCGCTGTCTGTTGGTGGCCATGTGCGTATCTATCGGCGCAAGCAGCTGCAGCATCGTTTGAGCGAAGCGGGCCTGGTGGTCACCGGTCATCACCATGCCCATGCATTGCACTCACCGTATTGGTGGTTACGTTGTGCGGTGGGACTCGACAAGGCCGATGACAATCGGTGGGTACGCAAATATCACGAGGTGCTCGTCACCGACATGATGCGTCACCCGTGGTGGACAGCTGTGCCCGAGAAGTTGCTACAGCCGGTGCTGGGCAAGAGCCTGGTGGTGTATTCCCGCAAACCGGCAGGCGTTCAGTGACCGCATCGGTGATACCGGCACTGCATGGTGTTCTCACCGAGGAGCAGTTGTTGGCCAGTGTGCGTGCCATTGCCGAGATGCAACAGCCCGATGGGCTCATACTGTGGACGCCCGGTGGTCACGCCGATCCGTGGAATCACGTGGAGACGGCCATGGCCCTCGACGTGGGTGGTATGCACGGTGAAGCTTCGCGTGCTTATCAATGGCTGGCCAACAATCAGCGCGCTGACGGTTCTTGGTTCCAGTACTACCTGGCTCACGGTATCGAGGATGCCAAGTTCGATGCCAACACCATCAGCTATGTGGCCACCGGGGTGTGGCATCACCATTTGGCGGCGGCACAGTCAGGGTTTCTGGAGGAGATGTGGACAGTGGTGGAACGGGCCATCGACTGGGTGCTGGAACTACAACAACCAGGCGGGGAGATCCTGTGGGCCCGTCAGCCCAATGGTGAACCGTTCGCGTACGCCTTGCTCACGGGTTCATCGAGCATCGCCCACTCCATTGGCTCAGCACTGCAGATTGCCAAGGCGGTGGGCAAGGACCGACCGGACTGGGTGCAGGCCCGGGGCAACTTGGCGGCGGCCATCATGGATCATCCCGAACTGTTCGAACCCAAACAGCGCTGGGCCATGGACTGGTATTACCCCGTGTTGGCTGGAGTGTTACGAGGGGAGCCAGCGGTGGAGCGCCTGCGCGCCGCGTGGGACCGATTCGTGATCTCGGGGGAAGGGGTGCGCTGCGTGGACGATCATCCGTGGGTTACCACCGGTGAAACGGCCGAGTGTGCCATTGCCTGTATGGCGGCTGGGCGACGCGACGACGCAGTGGCCCTCATGCGCTGGTCCAGTCATCTACGACATGAGGACGGTTCGTATTGGACCGGCCTGCATATCCCCGATCGCGTCCATTTTCCCGCCGGGGAACGCACGGCGTATTCAGCGGCGGCCGTGGTGCTGGCGGTGGACGCCATCGCTGGTTCAGGCCCGGCCGCGTCAGTCTTCCGCCACTGACCGCCTTGGCCCGTCCGAATTTTGCGACCACATCGTTCTCGTCGCAAAATTCGTGACGGGCGACGCAGTTTTGCCACGGGAACGAAGGGGGGTGGTTGGTAATGCGGGCTACTCGAAGTAGCGGATTTGGTCCTCTGAGGCCCGCATCACAGCGAACAGGGCATCGTGGAGCATCTGGTGGAGTTCCCGGAAACGGGTGGCCTCCGGATCCTCGTCCTCCACATCACTCGGCATCTCCACGGCGGCCATGTCTATGTCATCGAGTGCCGCCAGCGCAGCGTCCCAGTCGGTGGCTGCCGCCGCCAGATTGAGCCTCATGTTGGGGGCCTGCACCAACGCTCGATCCAGGTCCTGCACAATGGTCACCACCACATCCGTGGTGGTGCGCACGCCCGGCGTGGACAACAAGTTGAGGGCCTGCAGTTTGCGCATGGCCATGGCCGCTATGAGCACCGGATCACCCAACTCAGACACGGCCGAGTCCACCTCCACCAGGTTCAAGGTGATAGTGAGCGGAACACTGAACCAGCGGCGCAACATGGCGAACAACTCGGTCGTCACTCCGTGCAGCGCAAGAAGCTCGTCGGGCTTCGGCAATGCGTCCATCTGCTCAGTGACCATGCCCGTCGGTGCCCTGATGGGCTTCGTTGTCGGCGTGGATCACCATGCCACTGTCACGCACCCGTTGGGCATGTTCCAACGCTTCGTCTCCATCGGTGAGATACGGAACCGAGGTGACCACGATGCCCTCGCGAAACAGCAGCGCACCCTTTAATCGCAGCGCAGTTTGGTTGTGCAATGCCTGCTGATACCAACGGGTGACCACGAACTCCGGGATCACCACGGTGATGGTGTCGTGCTCCCAGCGCGCGTCCAGATCTTCGATGTACTTGAGCACAGGCTCTACTAATTCGCGGTACGGCGAGTTCACGATCTCCAGCGGGATGTCCATCCCGAACTCCTCCCACTGCCGCTCCATCTCTCGCGCTGCGGCTTGGTCGTTGGCCACGTACAGCGCAACGAGGTGTTGTGAACGTAGCGATTTGGCGTATTCCACGGCCCGCAGCACTCCCTTGTGAATACGGCCCACCAACACCACGGTGGTGAGTTCCACGGCTTGATGACGCACAATCTCTGGGGTCACCGCCAATGCGGTACTGACTCGCGTGTAGTGCTTCTTGATTCGTATAAACACATACATAATGGGGGGAATCAAAACAATGGGGACCCAAGCCCCACTGGTGAACTTGGAGACGGCCACGATGAGGGTGACGAAAAAGGTGGCTATGGCACCGGTCGTATTGACACCAACACCGAACTGCCAGTTTTTTTCACGCAGCTTCAGGTGGTGGCGCACCATTCCGGCCTGGCTCAGCGTGAAGGCGGTGAACACGCCCACGGCGTACAGCGGAATGAGTGCAGTGGTCACGCCACCGAAGATGATGATGAGCGCAGCCGAAGCCGCCGCCAACACAATAATGCCGTTGGAGAACACCAACCTGTCACCGAAGTTCTTGAACTGCCTAGGGAGGTAGCCGTCACGGGCAATGAGCTGGGCCAGTCGAGGGAAGTCGGCGTATGCCGTATTGGCCGCCAAGGTGAGGATGGCCGCAGTGGAGATCTGCAGTACGAAGAACAACACGCCTCGGCCGAACACCTGTTCACCCATTTGGGCAATGGCTGTTTTGGTGGACGACGGCACGGGCCGAACGTGATGAGCCAGCACCGCAGTGCCAAAGAACAACGTGCCGAGAATGATTCCCATCCACGTCATGGTGGCGGCGGCGTTCCTCGATTCATTCTTCTTGAACGCCGGCACGCCGTTGGAGATGGCCTCCACCCCGGACAGAGCCACTGCCCCGGACGAGAAGCCCTTCAGCAGCAAGAACAGCGTGAGGTTGCCCCCAATCTCGCGCTCCAAATGATCTTCGCGAAATGCTTTGGTGGACGCAAAGTCGATATGGCCCAAGCTGCCGGTTATGCCCTTCCACGCCGCCACGCCGAGCAACAGCACCACCATGGCGATGTAAAGATAGGTGGGTGGCGCAAACAGGCCACCCGACTCCCGCAAGCCACGCAGGTTGGCCAGTGTGATGAGGGCAATGAGACCGAGACAGATCAGCACCCGCTCGTTGGCCAGTTTTTGGTTGATGGAAATGATGGCCTCCACCCCCGCCGATATGGACACCGCTACCGTCAGGATGTAGTCGATCAACAGCGACGCCGCCGCCAGGATGGATGGGTACTCACCCAAATTCTCGCGACTGACGATGTACGACCCGCCGCCAGACGGATAAGCGAAAATGGTTTGTCGGTAGCTGATCACCACGATCACCAACAAGACGGCCACCACTGCCGCAATCGGCACCAACTTGCTCAACCCCAACGCCAGACTGGATCCGCCCACGGCGGTCACGGCCAGGATTTCGCCAGTGGCGTAGGCGGTGGATGAGATGGCATCGGAGCTGAAGACGGGGAGCGCAATCAGCTTGCGGATGCGCTGGTGCTCCAGGTCTGCCGAGGCAATTGGTTTACCGACCAGGATGCGCTTCAGGGTGCTAGCCACGGCCGGTCAGGTTAGGCCCCTACACGGACCCTCGGCGGAATCCGTCCGGACGGGCCCAAAGCCAAGGTGAATTCGGTGGGTTCCGTGATCCGAAGCTTGCCGTAGGCCCTCAGAACGTGTGTACTGCCAGCCATGCATGTGATCGTTGTCGGATGTGGCCGGGTTGGTTCCAGCCTCGTCCCCCAGTTGGAGGGGACCGGTCATACGGTCACCGTGATCGATCGCCAGAAGCGAGCGTTTCGTCGGCTGGAGGGTACAAACGCCGAGCAACTGGTTGGCACCGGATTCGACCGCGACCTATTGGTGGCGGCCGGGGCGGAGCGGGCCAAAGCCCTGGCCGCGGTTACCAGCGGCGACAACTCCAACATCCTGGCGGCCCGGATAGCCAAGGAGAACTTCCAAATTCCCAGCGTGGTTGCCCGCATCTACGACCCCCGAAGGGCATCGATCTATCAGAAGTTGGGCATCGCCACCGTGGCCACCGTGTCTTGGACCACCTCGCAGGTGGTGCGCCGGCTCACCGGTGAAAACGCCACCAACTGGACAGATCAATCTGGAGTGCTCAGCTTGGTACAACGAAATCTTCCCGACAGTTGGGCAGGCAAGCGACTGGTAGAGCTCAGTGAGGGCGATCGGTTCCGAGTGGTGGCGGTGTCGCGAGCGGGTCAAGCCAGATTGGTGAACCCCGAAGTCATCGGCCAAGAAGGCGACGTGCTGCATTACTTGGTGAACAGCGACGCCGCTGCTGATTTCGAGGCCCGGTTGGCCGCTGGCTCTGAGGGAAGACACTGACATGAGGGTGGCTATTGCAGGGGCTGGTGCTGTCGGTATGTACATCGCTGCCGATTTGGCCGCGGCCGGTCACGAGGTTCATTTGCTGGAGCTGGAACCCGAAGTGGTGGCCAAAGAGTCACCCGGGCTCGCCACGGTGCACTGGCACACGGCTGACGCCTGCGAGTACGACTCACTGGCCAAGCTAGATCTCAGCTCGGTTGACGTGATGGTGGCCGCTACCGGCGATGACGAGGACAACTTGGTGATCTCGCTACTGGCCAAGCAGGAGTTCGCCGTGCCCCGAGTGGTGGCACGGGTCAACAATCCGAAGAACCATTGGTTGTTCAACGAGTCTTGGGGGGTGGACGTGGCCGTGTCCACACCACACCAGCTCACCGCCATGGTGGAGGAAGCAGTCAGTGTGGGTTCTTTGGTGCGCTTGCTGCAATTTGGCGACGGAGAGGCCCGATTAGTGGAGGTCACCCTCGCCGCAGACTCGCCTGCAGTGGGAAAAACCATTGCTGAGCTGACCATCCCCCGAGATGCGTCAGTAGTTGCGGTGGTGAGGGATCGCCATGTCATTGTGCCTCGTGGCGAGACGGAGATCTACGCAGGTGACGAAGTGGTCATGCTGGTCACCGGTGAGGCCGAGCAAGAGATTGTCCGGTTACTCACCCGTTAGAGCAGTTCGTAGGCGGGGTTGTAGATGGTGAGACGACGGTCCGAGGAGGTGGGGGCAGCCCGACCCTTAAGCACCAGTCGTCGTCCTAGAGCGATACCAGCGATACGTCGGCGACCGGTCCACAGCGCCACCACCGACCCGGAACCGTCGCTGATGGTGGCCTCCAACCACGACGACCCGGCTCGGGGCACGATGCGCAGCGAGGAGATCTCGCCTACCACTGCCACTTCCTCGCGCGCCCGGAGGTCTCCTATGGGAGTCACGTTCTGTACTCCGCAACAAAACATGCGCAACTTGGCGGCATCGAGTTGATCGATCGGAGTAGTGAGTTTGGAGAAGAATTTCTTCAGTACCACGTGCTGATTCCACTCCACTTGGGGCCGTTGTGCCAGTGTCAGTCGAAAAGCTGTCATATGGCCCCGATACGGTGATGGCTGATGATGCCTGCTTCCACCACCCAACGGAT
>JAYVGK010000068.1:0-9262 GCA_043772215.1 Acidimicrobiales bacterium
GGCAGTCCATCCTCCAACGACTCCACCATGCCGGCGGCCACCAACCCCGCCGCCGCATTCAGCACCACGATGTCGTGATGGGGCCCTAACTCACCAGCCAGTACTCTTGCGGCGGATTGGGCATTTTCCACTGCCGACCCACCCCGCAATTGTGCAACCGTGGCCGGCGCGAGGCCCAGCGCACCGGGATCCACCACCGAACTCACCACGTCACCGTTCTCCACCCACAACATGGTGGAAGTGGTGGTGGTGGTGAGCTCATCAAGCCCGTCATGGCCAAACACCACCAGCGCTCGAATGGCCCCTCTACCACCGAGAACGGCGGCTGCTCTGGGTGCCATGGCTGGATCCGATATACCCATAACCTGGCGGGCCACTCCACCGGGATTGGCCATTGGTCCCAAAAAATTGAACATGGTGGCCACCCCCAATTCACGGCGCACCGGGGCGGCGTGGCGCATGGCGGGATGAAATCGGGGGGCCAGCGCAAACCCCACGCCGGCTGAGCGCACACACTCCGCCACTCCCTCAGGTGTCACCTCGAGTGTGACGCCGAGAGCCTCGAGCACATCCGCTGAGCCGGCTGCAGAGCTGGCGGCTCGACCTCCGTGCTTGCACACTGAAGCACCCGCTCCGGCCACCACGAACGCAGCAATGGTGGAGACGTTTATGGAATGGCTGCGATCGCCTCCGGTGCCACATGTACAGATGGCCTTCATCCGTTCCTGCTCGGTGAGCGGCACTGCGATACCATACGTGTACATAGTATCGAGGGCGGTGCGCAGTTCCTCGATAGTCTCGCCCTTGGTCCGCAGCCCTATGGCGAAGCCGGCGATCTGGGCGGGCGTTGCGTTACCACTCAAAATCTCCCCGAGCGCCGAACGCAACAGATCAACCGAGAGGTCTTGGCCCGACGTGAGCGTGCTCAGCACCGCAGGCCAACCACCCAACTCAGCCAAAGCCACGGGAAGCTCTTTCAAGCGCGGGCTACGCCGTACGGCGGCGTTGACGCAGGATGCGTCGTCGCTCACGCTCCGTGGCCCCACCCCACACACCGTCACGCTCGCGCACCGCCAACGCGTACTCGAGGCACGCCAAACGAACGTTGCAGTTCGAGCAGATGGATTTGGCTTCGTCAGCATCATCGTCCACCGCAGGGTAAAAAATCTCCGGGTCGATGCCCTGACAACGGGCCTGCGAGCGCCATGTATGCGTCTTCATCAAGGTCTTCCAATCCTCAGTTGTGCTGTCAAAACCGAACCGCAGTGGTGGCGACCAGGCTTGAGGGGGCCGAAAAGTATGGAACGAACGTGGACTGTCTGTAAAGGGCCAGATCGAGAGTGGACCAGATTTTTGCCATCGTCAACAAACCAGTGACTCCACCCTGCGGCCACGATGATGAGTGTTAGATGAGACAAGACCGTTGCCCAAGGTTTCAGACCAAATCCTCACGGAATCCGCACAACTGCAGGGCGCGTCACCATTAAAGGCGAAGATCACCCACCAACTCAGCCCGGACATCGTTGCTCAACAGTGACGACTCGAGGTAGCTGGGATGAGTACACACCACTTCGGCCGGTCCGGCCAGGAACGCCTCAGCGTGCTCAGAACCAATCTCAAAACGCAGATAGTGAACGGCTGACGTGATGTCGTCTCGGGTCAACTGCGCTTGATGGTCTTCCTCGGGCTTGGCCCGTATTTGGATCTGATCGGGACCAGCGGGCCCGATTCTGATTTCCAATGCCATCTCCACCCCCACGAGACGGGGGAACCAGAACCGCATCTGCTCCTCGGTGGTGCACTCGATGAACATGGTGACGCTGAGTTCCCCCGGGTGAGGAATCAGTTTGTTGTACACGTCGAGTTCCGTTTGGATCTGCGCATCGCTGGTCATCTTCTCGGCCCGGGCCATTTCCTGCACCTGGAATCGCATGGTGGCGGCATTCTCGAACACCATGGACATCACCGTGCCCAGATGAACCCGGCGTAGGGCCTTGATCGCCACCACCTGGTGACGCCGATCCTCGCGCTCGCGCTCGTAGGCGCGCTGGTCGGTGATGTCTGCCAGCGTGAGCGAGCGTGGGTTGCGGGTCGATTCGTGGGTGATCATTTTCTTTCCTTGGTGGACGTGGGTTCTTCGGCGATTCCGTAAGCGCGGGCCAGCATCTGCAGGGGATGCATGGGCGTGGCACCGGTTTCTTCGGTGATGGAACCATTGGCCAGATGGCAGTCGCCAGTGACGATGTCGCTATTGGCTCGTTTGATCAACTCACCCAACGGTTTGGCAATCTTCTTGGCCAATGCATAGTTGGCCGCCCGATAACCCCAGGTGCCGTCGATACCTGAACACTTGTTCACCAGTGTCAGCTTGGTACCGGTGAGCTTCATGAGGTCTCGACTCTTGAGACCGATCTGCTGCGCCTGGAGATGACAGCTGACGTGATAGCTGGTGGTGTCGGGGATGGAACCGGTGAACTCGGTGTTGATGGAGGTGCCCTCACCTTTGTGTAGCTTCCAGAGATATTCCGAAGAATCGTAGGAGTGCTTAGCTACCAGCTTTGCGTCGGCTTCGTGAGGAGTGCCCTTCAGGTAAGTGGCGTAGTCCTTCTTCAGGGTGAAGCCACACGTGGGTTGGGGCACCACGATGTCGTAACCGGAGCGGACCGCTTGGGCCAAGGGTGCCACGTTCTTGGCGGCCTGATCTCGGAACTTGCCCACCTCACCCGAATGCAACCACGGTGCCCCACAACAGGCCACGCCGGCTGGCAAAGTGCACGCCACCCGGTTGTGCTCGTACACCTTCACCAAGTCGTGCCCGATGGCGGGGTCTTGGTATTCCACCAAGCAGGTGGGAAACAACGCCACCTTGGCCTGTTGGTCTTTGATCAGTAGCGATGGTCGACGACCGAACCAAGTGGAGAAACGGGTCTTGGTGAACGGTGGCAGCACCCGTTGCGCAGCGATGCCCAGTGTCTTCTCGATCACTCGCCTGGGTAATGACCCGGGTGTTTGCATGGTGGCATTGGCAATGGGGGCAGCGAGTGTGGCGACCTTGCCCAGTAAATCAGTCCGAGGCAGTACGTGGTCCACCAGCTTGCGCCCCCCGGTCTGCTTCTTCACGGCAATGGCGCGCAGCATCAAACGGGGAAAATCGAGCTGCCACTCATGACCTTGGCCAGGGGTATACGGGCACGTGACGTCGCCACATTTCTTACAGTGGAAACACTCGCTGACCACCTGGTCCTGTTCGGCTGCGCTCATGAGATGGGCGGCCTGATTGGGCTTGTCATCGACGTAGGCAAACAGGGTAGGAAACGAAGTACACAGGTTGAAACACATCCGACACCCGTGACATAGATCAAACACCCGAGTCATCTCTTGGCGCAGGTCACCCTCATCAAAATAGGCAGCGTCTGTGGGGTCGTAGGTGATGGTCATTTGGGGACTCCGACTGATTGGGGCGGGGGCGATGTAACTAAAGAAGGGGCGTAGCTGCAAGCAGCACCGCCCCTTCTCGCGTTCAATTCGGGCTAAGGCTTAGAGTGAGTCGAGACCGGACTGGAAGCGTCCGGCGTGGCTCTTCTCGGCCCGGGCCAGCGTCTCAAACCATTCGCTGATCTCGGTGAAACCTTCCTCACGTGCTGTCTTGGAGAACCCGGGGTACATCTCGGTGTACTCGTAGGTTTCGCCTGCGACAGAGGCCTTGAGGTTGTCTTCGGTGGCACCCACCGGCAAGCCAGTGGCCGGATCGCCAGAGCCCATCGTGGCGAGGAATTCCAGATGGCCGTGAGCATGGCCCGTTTCACCATCAGCAACGTTCTTGAACAGCCCGGCTACATCGGGGTAGCCCTCGATGTCAGCCTTCTGCGCGAAGTAGAGGTACCTGCGGTTGGCTTGGCTCTCGCCGGCGAACGCGTGCTGCAGGTTCGCTTCTGTCTTGGTGCCTTTGAGGGTCATTACTGCTCCTTGTGTGGGGGGTTTGGGGGAGTCTGGAATCAGAGTGAGGACGATGAGGCAAGGCACGCACTGCACAAGCCGCGAAACACAATTTCGGCCGAACTCACCGAAAATCCACGGTCCTGATCAGGCGGCACCTCGAGGCCCTCCACCCGAAGATGAATGTCGTGGACCGCACTGCACCGCTTGCATACCAAATGGTGATGATCGCTGACGTTGGGATCGAAACGACTGGATCCAGTGCCCATATCTAGTACCTGGATTTCCCCCAAGTCAGCGAGATCGTGGAGCACCGAGTACACCGTTTTCAACGAAATGCTGGGCATATGGGCGACGGCGCTCATATACACGGCTTCTGCCGTGGGGTGGGTTTCATTGCCCTCCAGAATGCGGACCACCAGTTCTCGTTGAGGAGTCACCTTGCGCCCGGAGGCACGAAGTGCTGCGTTGAGTTCCACCGGTGATTGCACGACAAGAAGCTATCCCACGCTTTCGAGCTACTTACAACGGTTGTTCACAAACAATGGGTAACGGCGACTGGACCCCAAGCCACGTCAGTAAGAATCAGGGCTATGGCCGATACCGACCAACTTCCACACCCCGTCTACGTGTCCGATCACACAGACAGCCACCCCGGCCGTCAGAAGCTTTATCTGCTGCTGGCCGTGCTGGTAACCGTCCCCGGTCTGGCAATCCGTTTCACCAGTCCATCGATGCCCCATCCCCTGGAGGCCCTCGTCTTCGGCGTGGCGGTGGTGGGCGCCGCCTTTCTGCTGGCATGGGCTGCTGAAGCCGCCCAGTTGGACATCTCCGCCGGGTTGGCCATTGCCGTACTGGCATTCATCGCAGTACTCCCGGAGTACGCCGTCGACATGGTGTTCTCGTGGAAAGGAGGCAAGGGATTCAAAGAGTTCGGCCGCGCCTGCGGACCTGCGGGTGGCTCACCGGATGCCCATCCGTGCTCGCTGGCGCTGGCCAACATGACCGGCTCCAACCGACTGCTGATCGGCATCGGCTGGTCGCTGGTGGTGTTTCTGGCCTGGATTCAATGGCGCAAGCGGGGCATGACCACTCGCGAAATCGTGCTGGAACGCTCGCACTCGGTGGAAGTGGGATTTCTGGCCCTGGCGTCGTTGTATGCCCTCACCCTTCCCCTCAAGGGCTCGCTGACCCTGTTCGATGCCGTGATCCTCATTGCCATCTTCGTGGCCTATACGTGGCGGATTGCCAAGGCTCCGGCGGAGGAACCTCACCTGGTGGGACCGGCGTTGCTCATTGGTTGTCTTCCCACCCGGCGGCGGCGTCAGATAGTGGTGCTCATGCTGGTGTTCGCAGCCGCCGTGATCCTGGCTTCGGCGGAGCACTTCGCTGAAGCGTTGGTGGCCACTGGCAAGAGCGCAGGCATCGATGAGTTCCTGCTGGTTCAGTGGCTGGCTCCCCTAGCGTCGGAGGCACCCGAGTTGCTCATTGCCGGCCTGTACGCGTGGCGTCTGAACACCGGAAACGGCTTAGGCACCCTGGTGAGCTCGAAGGTGAACCAGTGGACGTTGTTGGTGGGGACGCTTCCTATCGTGTTTGCCATCTCCTCGGGCTCGTTGCACGGTTTGCCGTTGGGCACACTGCAACGCGAGGAATTACTCCTTACCGGAGCCCAGGCCTTCTTCGCCATCGCTGTATTGGTCAATCTGTCCATGAACACCAAAGAGACGATGGTGATGTTCGGATTGTTCTGGGCCCAGTTCATCGTGGGCGCGGTGGTACCGCATCGGTTGGTGAACCTGGAACGCATTGGCGTATCCGTGGTGTACGTCACGTTGGGGGTGTGGCTCATCTCACGTCAGTTTGCGCGATTCCGACAGTTGCTGCGCGACGCGTTCCGTACGCCCATCCTGGAACTACATCAGTGAGTCCATCGTTGGGTCCATCGTTGAGTACGGCGCCCATGCGTCGCTTGACAACCCAGGATCGTCTGCGTACTGAGCACTTCGACGTTCTGGTGGTGGGTGGTGGCGTCACCGGTGCAGGGGTGGCACTCGATGCGGCCAGTCGCGGATTGAAGACAGCCATTGTGGACAAGGGAGACTGGGCGTCCGGCACGTCGTCCAAATCGTCCAAGTTGGTCCATGGCGGGCTGCGCTATCTGCAACAGCGTGAGATCCGTCTGGTGTACGAAAACTTGTTGGAACGACAACGTCTCTTGGCCAACGCGCCACATCTGGTGAGCGTGCTGCCGTTTCTCATTCCGTTGTTTGCCAAAACTTCGGCGGCGGGGGCGGTGGCCGACAAAGCACTGGTGAAGGCGTATTCGTCCACGTTGAATCTGTACGACTTCACCGGCGGGCTGCGTATCGGCAAACGCCACCAGCGCATCAGCGCCGAGGAGACGATGGCGCATATGGCTGGTCTTGCCCCCACCAAGGTGGCCGCCGGATTCGTTTACTACGACGCGCAGGCCGATGACGCCCGCCTCACCCTCACGTTGATTCGCACCGCCGAGGACTACGGCGCCGTGGCCGTCAATTACTCCGAAGTACGTGCGCTTACCAAGTTGGCGGGGAAAGTCACCGGCGTGACGTTGGCCGACGGTAGCGCGGTGCGGTCTCGTAGCGTGGTGAATGCCACGGGCGTGTGGGCGGCCGGATTGATGGAACTCGACGGTGAACTCACCCATCGCATCACGCCTGCCAAGGGGGTTCACGTCACGGTGCCCGCCGATCGGTTGCATTGCGATATAGCCGCCGTGGTCCCCGTGCGGTCGGACCGGCGCTCGTTGTTCGTGGTGCCGGGGGCTGCGCTAGGCGCACCGCATCTCACGTACATCGGCACCACGGACACGCCGTATCAAGGCTCCCTTGATCGCCCGACGTGCACTGCTGACGATGTGCGATACGTCCTTGACGGCATGAACTCATGGTTGGTCAACCCCCTCACTGCTGCCGATGTCACCGGCACGTGGGCCGGGTTACGTCCACTGTTGGCCGATGCCCACTCCGAACGCACCGCCGATCTCAGTCGTCGTCACGCGGTGGTACGGGCTCGCAGCAACCTGGTGTCCATTCTGGGCGGCAAGCTCACCACGTACCGCAAGATGGCCGAGGACACCGTGGACGAAGTGTGCGCAGTGCTCGGTTCCAAAGCCAGGTGCGGCACCAGAGCACTGGCGCTGCGCGGATCGTCGGGCACTGCGGACCTTCGCCAGGAGCATGCTGCACTTCGCCAAGGGGTGTCACCCGCCGTGCTCGAGCATCTGGTGGCACGCCACGGTGGCGAGGCCTTGGCGGTATTGGCGCTCATGCGTACCGATGCGTCACTGGGCGAAGCGCTGGTACCCGGACTCACTTCACTGCGCGCCGAGGCGGTCTACGCCGCTCGCCATGAACATGTCGTGCATCTCGACGATGTGTTGTCGAGGCGCACCCGGTCGCTACTACTTGATCGTGATGCGACCGCCCACGCCGCCTTGGCCGTCGCCCAACTCATCGCCCCCGAGTTGGGGTGGACACCCGCTGGCATCGAGACCGAGGTGGCGAATTTCATCGTTGCAGTAGACGCCGAACGGACCTCCGAACAAGCACTTGCCTAAGGCCGGCGCCGCAGCGCCACCAACACCCCATCGCGTTCCCACGTGATGCGGAACGGACCGGTGGGTGACGTCAATCGGGCCAGCAACGGTTGCAGCTTGGGGGCCACCTCATCACGTGAGATCACCAGCGCATCCACCACTGCCGGGTTGGGCAGATCGAGACCTTCCCAACCGCGTCGCCATCGCTCCCACGGAGCCGGCCAGGTGTAGATGTGCGATCGCAGGGTGAGTTCATTCCCCGGCGTGATGGTGGCCACCACCGATGCCGTCGACGAAACTTGATGCGCCGCCGCTCGGACCGCCGCACCTTTGGCAGTAGAACCCTGCCATCGTCCCCCCAACGGCCCAATTGGAGTAGGTGCCAACACCAAATACGACAGCAGCGACCAGCCCAACATCCAGCCCAACGCCAACCGAAGCTTCTCGGGCCGGTCCCTCCACCGACGTACGCCTTCCACCGCTGCGATGATCATGAACGGGGTGACAATGGCGGCGTGGTGATGCCAAGGCTGGCGCGAGTCGGGATCGTTGGAAATGGTGGCCGCCGCCAATTGCGGCAATGCCGGGATCAGCGACAGTGGACTCAGCAGAGCAAGACCACCGGTAGGGCCCAACAGGCGGCCCGCATAGGACACCCCCTTCATGCCCTGGACGCCGGCCAGCGCGCGCCCTGGGTGACGAAGTGATGTCGAAATGACCTCGGGCATGGTGGAGCCCAGGTTGCCGAAGAAATCCTGCACGTAATAGGGCTCATCGGTGGGCAAACGCGATGGCATCACCACCTGCGTCACCCCCACGTACCAAAGCGCGCTTAGCAACATTGTGGCCACGCCCGCCTTCTTCGCCGAACGGGAGTGGAACACACCGTCGTTGGGCCATTTACTGCCGAACAACAACACCAACCCAATACCGGCGGTAGCTAACGAGACATCCTCACGGCAGATGAGGGCAAAGGCAATGGCAGCGGCGAACAGGCGCCATCGGGCGGCGGTGGCCGACCACCATGCCAACATCACTGCGGGTATGGCCAACGCCTCGGGGTGAAACATCCACCACGTGAGCCCCGTGACGGCTGGGTGCAGCAGATACACCGCACACATCACCAACCCTGCTGCATTGGAACGTAAACGGTCGCGTCCCAACAGATAGGCCGGAATGGCACCCAGCGCCAGCATCACGCTTTGGGTGAGACACAGAAATAGCGTGCCCGCGCCCAGCCAACTGAACGGTGCGAAGGCGTAAAAGATGAGGTTGAAATGGTGGCCCAGCACATCCATGCCGCGATACGTCATGAAGGTACGGCCATGGGCCAAGCTCCATACGGCATTGTTGAAAATGCCCAGGTCCCAGTTGGAGCTACCAGCGCCGCGCAACTGACGAGTCACCAGTGTGGCGAGGAGCGAGAGTTGCACCACCGCCAACGCAGCTGCCAACCGGGCCGGCACCGACGACGGCAAGACGCCACTCATCAGCGTTGAACGGTGGCGCGTCGGGGCGCGTCCGGCGAGAACCGCAGTCACGTGTGGTGCGTCGACTGAATCAGGCCGCACCTTGAGAGCCCACCACTGGGGCACACTGTAGGGGTGTGTGACATCCGCCAACAGGTGCGAATGAGCGTGGCCGCCCGCCTCCCAATGGCGGTTGATGATCGCGAGCAGAGGTCAATCGAAGCGTTCTTGGCGGCCTTCGACCAGCTCAGCCGTCCATTCGATGAGCATGCTG
>JAYVGK010000069.1:0-3636 GCA_043772215.1 Acidimicrobiales bacterium
GGGCAGTACGTGGGCAAGCAGGTCCATGAGTCTTGAAGCGTACGTCGCCCTGGGTGGATACCGGGCGGGAGCACGACGGGCCTGACATATGGGCATCACGGTCACATAGTGTCCACCCATGCTCAGCACCATGCAGGACTTTGCTCTTACCGTTGGATCCATCCTCACCCGGGGCATCACGGTGTACGCCGACTCCACCGTCACCACGCTCGATGCCTATGACCCGGCCACCGGCGAGCTCACCACCCGAGTGGCCACCTTTGCCGATGTGGGTCGGCGGGCGGCCCAGTTGGCCAACGCATTGCGCTCGCTGGGCGTCACCGGTGATCAGCGGGTGGGCACATTCTGCTGGAATCATCAGGAGCATCTGGAGTGTTATCTGGCTATCCCGGCCATGGGCGCAGTGATGCATACCCTCAACATCCGCTTGTTCCCCGAGCAACTCACCTTCGTGGTCAACCACGCCGACGATCGCATCATCATCATCGACGGCTCGCTTATTGCAATGCTCACCAAGGTGGCGGGCACGCTGCCCAACGTAGGCCACTTCATCGTGATCGGCGCTGGCGACCACGATGGTCTGCGTACGGCCTTCCCCGACTGCGAGGTACACGACTACGACCACATACTCAAAGCGCAGAGTGATTCCTTCGTGTGGCCCGACGACCTCGACGAGCGGTCGGCGGCAGCCATGTGTTACACCAGCGGCACCACCGGGAACCCCAAAGGTGTGGCCTATTCGCACCGTTCCACGTGGCTGCATTCCCTCGCGTCTCTGGGTGCTCCGGTGTTGGGCATCACCGAGCGCGATCGGCTATTGATAATCGTTCCCATGTTTCATGCAAATGCCTGGGGCGCCCCGTATGCCGGGTTCATGGGTGGCGCCGACTTCGTGTTTCCCAAGCAGTACCTCCAAGCAGCACCGCTCACCACACTCATTGCCGCCACCCGACCCACCGTCACCATGGCTGTACCCACCATCTGGAACGACATCTGGAATTACGGCGAGCAACACCCCATTGACCTGTCGTCATTGCGGTGGATCACGGCGGGCGGATCAGCGGTGCCACGGGTGTTGATGCAACGCTTCAAGGACAAGTACGGGCTGCAGATAACCCAGGGCTGGGGCATGACAGAGACATCGCCGTTGGGCACCCTGGCCACGCCTCACAAGTACGCCACTGACGACGAGGCCATGAATTATCACGACATGGCCGGGCGCATCCTGCCCGGTGTGGAGTTGCGTATCGTCAGCGACGACGCTGGCACGGTTGCGCCGTGGGATGGACGCACCATTGGTGAAATCGAAGTCCGGGGGTCGTGGATAACCGGTTCGTACTATCTCGACTCCACCCCGGAGAAGTTTCGCGACGGGTGGTTGCGTACCGGAGACATGGGCACGTTGGACGAGCGTGGGTATCTCCGCATCACCGACCGCACCAAGGACGTCATCAAGTCAGGAGGCGAATGGGTGTCATCCATCGACTTGGAGAATGTGTTGATGGCACACCCCGGAGTGTTGGAGGCGGCGGTGATCGGGGTGCCCGACCCCAAGTGGGACGAACGGCCGATGGCGTGTGTAGTGGTGCGCCCCGGCAGCGACGTGACCGCCTCCACGCTGTCGGAGTTCCTGTCCACCAGGGTGGCCAAGTGGTGGATACCGGAACGCTGGACCTTCATTGATGCGGTGCCCAAAACCAGTGTGGGCAAGTTCGACAAGAAGGTGTTGCGGGCGCAATACAGCGAGGGACTCCTCGAGGTCCAACAGCCCTAACTGCGCACCCGCAAACGCGACACCACGGCGGCCAGGTGGGGGCCGGGGAGGCTGTTGGCATCCACCTCACCGAGGCCACTACGCCATGCCCTGTCGGCATCGGCCTGGGCTCGTCGGGTGAGATCACGCACAAAGGCCGGGGCCCGTTCGGCGACCGTGGCACCCATCACGTCACCGTCGCCATCGGGTGCAGGCAAGAACCCGGCCTCGCGCACCAACTTGATGAGCTTGGTGGTGTCCATCGCGCTCACTGCCACATTGGGCGAAATGAGTCGGACGCCAGCTTTGGCCACCTTGCGATGATTCACCACTGCGGCCAACAATGCAGGATCGTCAGCGCGCAGATAACTCACCGAACTACCCACCCGTATCTGTCCGTGTCGACGCCCCACATCTTCGACGAGATAGCGCAGTGGTTGCGGAACACTGGGCCGGGCATGCAGCTCCAGGAACGCCACTATGCCTGGCGTAGTGCGGCCCCGGTCCATGGCCCGACGCAACGACGTCTCCGAAAACCGCAGCAAGGTGGCGCCGCCGCGTGATTCCACATCGGCCAACAGCGCCAGTTCGCTGCCCACGTCGGAGCGCAACTCGCCCGGGGCGATAGCAGTGAGATCAGCTTGGACGGTGAAGGTGTCCACCGACTCCGGAAACATGGGCTCCACCGCCGACTTACACGCCCCCAGATCGGACCTCAGTAGGGCCTGCGCCGCAGCCGTGAGAGCACCGCCACGGGTGAGTCCCAATACGGCAGCGTCCCCCAACACCCGCTGCACTCTCACCCGGGGGCCGACATGATCATCGAAGTCGCGCCAGCGCCCCGGTCCGTCCCAGATCACGTGGCTCACCAACGAATCGAGGTCGGGGCCGTTGCCCGGTTCTAGGGCAGTCAGCGCCCGCAGCACCCTGGCCCGGCGCCACGCCGCGTCCGGTAGCGGCCCCATGTCGCCTCGCAATGCCGGTGCCGGAGTGTCTTCGTCGGCCACCCGCCCCACCTCTTCCGGTGCCCTACTCCAGCGGTCCACCAATTGCACCCAGCGCAGCGCCGGGTCCATCTCCAACCACTCCTGGGCATGGTCGGTGGTCACGGCCCGAGCGGTGAGCAGGTCCACCGATACCAGCCCGGCCACAGCGGCCAAGGCCACCACCCGAGCGGCCACCGGAGCATCCACGCCCAGTTCCTTGGCCAGCAACCGGAGGTCCTTGAGCCCCAGACCGCCGGCCTTGAGCATGGTGGGCGGCTCCTCGGCCCATCGATGCAGCAGCCGACCCACCTGTTCCAAGATCACCGCAGGATGCTGTTCCAGTTCCAGGACCGCCGACGGGGCGACCGACATCAGCACCGATGGTGCCTCAGTATCGTAAGCGCGCAGAGGTTTAGAACCCTTGATGGCCAGGGCCACTTCACGGGGTACTTCGGCCAAGTCCCAATCGAGGGGTACCAACAGGCCCAGGCTCAGTAACTGGGCGGCATCTGCGGCCACCCGACCGCGCTGGCCCAACCCGGCGATGGTCACCAAGGAGCCGTCATCCACGGCGTTGCGCAGACGGGTGGCGGCATCGGGCGACACCTGGCGTATCACCTCAACCACTCTGGCGGGATTACGCAGATGATCAGCCACCAGCCGCACCAAACCCACCTTGCCCGGAACCAACGGCACTCCCAGGTTCTCGGCAATCACCCGCAGATCCGACGCTGCATGACGATCCAGGGCTCGCTCCAGCGGCTCCCCCATCCCGAACGGTCGGCTCGTGCCCACCACGCGCTGCACAGCGGGGGGCAATTTCCAGAAGGTGATCCCGGAACCATCGCTGCCCCGGCTCACCATGCCGAGGCGTCGTAGGCGGGCCAGGCCGGCAAT
>JAYVGK010000070.1:0-4026 GCA_043772215.1 Acidimicrobiales bacterium
CGATGCAAAGGCAGTGGCTTCTACGAACAACACATCGCCACCGGCACCGGTGACGGCTAGCCCAGTGGCCACGCCCGGAACACCTCCCAATTGATTCCGCTCTTCACGCACCAACTTCGGGCGGCCGAGAAACTCCGCAACGTCAGCAGCATTGGTGACGGAAACGGGAAGGTCGGTGGCACCTCCGGCAATCCGAAGTGCAGTTTTTCGTAACAATTTTGCCAGTGCGCGTTCCAACGAGCGCACACCCGCTTCACGTGTATATCCCTCGACGACGGCGCGAATGGCGTCGTCATGAATGGAAAGTTCATTGGCTCGTAGACCACTCAGTGACATTTGACGGGCAAGCAGGTGATTGCGGACGATGGCCACCTTCTCGTCATCGGTGTAGCCGTCGACTGCGATGATCTCCATACGATCGAGCAGTGGAGCGGGAACCGTGTCCAGTGAGTTGGCGGTGGCCAGGAAGACAACATCTGACAGGTCAAGATCCACGTCGAGATAGTGGTCTCGAAAGGTGTGATTCTGCGCCGGATCCAACACTTCCAACAACGCAGCGGACGGATCACCAGACCACCCACCGGCCGAAATCTTGTCGATTTCGTCCAATAGGATCACCGGATTCATGGTCTTGGCCTCACGTAGCGCCCGCACAATTCGGCCTGGTTGGGCGCCAACATAGGTTCGACGATGACCGCGGATTTCGGCTTCATCGCGCACGCCCCCCAACGCCAATCGCACAAATGATCGGCCCATGGCTCGGGCCACGGACTCGCCGAGAGATGTCTTGCCCACACCAGGGGGCCCCACCAGCACGATGATGACCCCGTCCCCGCGCCGTGCGGTGTGAATCACGGGAACCGCAGCGGACTCCGGATCGTCGTCACCGGTAGACAGAACACTGCCCTGCGGAGTGATGAGCGTTGAGCCGTCGGCCAGTTCGCTGACCACGGGGCGGTCGTCGTTGCGCTCCGCGCGCAGTTTCCTCACCGCGAGCCACTCCACGATGCGTTCTTTGGCCTCGTCGAGGCCCGTGGTGTCGGCATCGAGTACTGCTTGTGCGGTGCTGACATCGAGGTGGTCAGTGGAGCGTTGGGTCCACGGAACATCCAGCACCGTGTCCAACCAACCCCTGATCCAACCGGACTCCACGCTTTGCTCGCCCATACGCTCCAAGCGATCAACCTCGGTGGTGGCAGCGGTGCGTACTGCAGTGGGCAGTGTTTCGATCCGACTTCGGAACTGGGCGATGGCATCACTGTTTTGATCGGTTTCGCCCAGTTCCTTTCGGATGGCGGCCAGTTGTTGGCGCAACAGGAATTCGCGCTGCTGACGCTCGATACCGTCGGACACGTCGTGGCGGATCTTGTCTTTCAGTTCGGCATCGGCCAACGCCTCGCGGATCCACCCCAGGGCCAACGTGAGGCGATCCGCCGGATCGATGGTCTCTAACAGCTCGATACGGCGTTCGAATGACAGCTCCGGCCAATCGTTGACCGTGTCGGCCAATGTGCCCGGATCTTCGATGCCGGCCAGGGCGGCGGCGAAGCGCTGCATTCCCCGGCGTTCCAAGAGCAGTTCCACCGTGGCTCGGTACTCGGTGGCCAACGCGGCCAGCGTTGCGTCCACCAGTTGGTCGTCGCCCGCCGGCTCGGCCTGGACCCACAATGCAGTGCCGGATCCGGGCACGCCGACACCGATGACCGCACGACCGGTGGCCCTCAGCACCAAGGCCCGGCCGCCGTTGGGTAGCTCTCCGGACGTTTCGATGGTGGCCACGGCCCCGACAGTTGCGTAACGGCCTTGGATACGTGGCACCAGCAACAGCTGGCCGGGGCCCGCAATGGCTGCGTCGGCGGCGGCTCGCGCCTCATCGGTTTCCAGGGCAACGGTGACCACCATCTGGGGCAGGACCACCCCGGCGGTGAGCGGTAGGACTGGCAGGGTGAGCGTGGTGAGCGTGGTCATGGTGGGATTCCTTCCCCGAATGCGGTCGAGAGGTGGTGCTCACCTGATGTGTAATCACGTAAGTACACCCCACAACCTCCATTCATCGGGAGTTCATTCCCAGCTTTCTTGGCTTCGACTCAGATGCGGTCGGAGTTCGGCGCTCCTGTGGTGCTCATCACGAACCAAATGTTGTTGACCCACTGTCCTTTGACGTCCCCCGCCACCTTGTCCTGGAACCACCAGTAGAGAGGTCGACCGGCATACGTCACCTGCCGGGATCCGTCGAAGCGCAGAGCCACGCCCAGTTGGGACCGACGCAACCCGCCTTCGAGGGCCACGTTGTCCAAGGTCTCGCCAGCCGCCAGCATCATCGGAGGCCATGCGGTGAGACAGCCGCCCTCGCAGTTACTGACGTTGAGGCGATCGGGGACGAACATGTAGAGGGTCATGCCCTTGCCGTCGACAATGGTGTTGCCCAATTTGCCGGCCTTGACATCGAGCGTGAACGTGGCCTTGGGCGCATCTGCAGCGGACACCGGTGAAGCCATACCAATGGCCGCAGCAGCACAAATCGCCAATGAAATGGCGGCGCGTCGAATAGAAGTGGGCATAGCAACTTCCTCCCCGTGGGTTATAGCAGCGACGGACACCGGACGTGGATCGCCAAGGTTGTCGTTGTGTTCGTAGATACGTTTCACGCGCCGCCGCCGTTCAAACGACTCCAGCTTCGGCAGTCCAGTGCCGGTCTCATGGCAACGCCATTGTTTGGCAAACGAGGAGCACTCGGGCAAGCCCACCCCATAACCGCCAGCGCTGTCGTAGGCTTTGGGGCACTGTGAAAAAGTTCATACGGAGTCCGGGTTTCTTCGTTGTCGTTGCCTTGGTCGTGCTCGTGAGTGCATCCCAGGTCATGAGCCGTGGCAGCCAGTCCAAACAATTGAACCTGAATGAATTCAGGGCGAAGTTGACCACTGGGCAAATCACCAAGGCGGAGATCAAAGACCGCTCCAACGTGGTCACCGGCGAGTATGTGGAGGCCGGTGACAAAACCCCGAAGAAGTTCAAGGTCAGCTATCCATCGCGGTATGCCGAGACCATCACCAAAGAACTGATCGACGCCAAAGTGCCGTCTGATGTCAACGCCGAGCGCGACAGCATCTGGCTCAACCTGGCCATCAACTTCCTTCCGTTCGTGCTCATGATCGGCCTCTTCATGTGGCTCATCAACTCCACGCAGGGTGGCGGTAGTCGCATCATGCAATTCGGAAAAGCACGCACCAAGACCGTCAACAAAGATGCGCCGAAAACCACGTTCGCCGATGTGGCCGGTGCTGATGAGGCCATCGTCGAACTCCGTGAAATCAAAGAGTTCTTGGAGAATCCGGCCAAATTCGCAGCAATCGGGGCCAAAATTCCCAAGGGCGTTCTACTTTATGGTCCGCCTGGGACCGGCAAGACATTGTTGGCCAAAGCGGTGGCAGGCGAAGCCGGCGTGCCGTTCTTCTCCATTTCCGGTTCCGACTTCGTCGAAATGTTTGTCGGCGTTGGTGCCAGTCGGGTGCGCGACTTGTTCGAACAGGCCAAGACCAGTGCTCCGGCCATCATCTTCGTTGACGAGATCGACGCCGTCGGTCGCCATCGTGGAGCCGGTATGGGCGGCGGACACGACGAGCGTGAGCAGACCCTGAACCAGATGCTGGTGGAAATGGACGGCTTCGACACACGAGTCGGCGTCATCCTCATCGCTGCCACCAATCGCCCCGACATCTTGGATCCCGCACTGCTTCGTCCCGGTCGCTTCGATCGCCAGATCATGGTGGACAAGCCTGATCTCGAGGGTCGCAAGGGCATCTTCAGAGTTCACGCCAAGGGCAAGCCGCTAGGACCTGATGTGGACCTTGACGTAATGGCTCGCAGCACCCCAGGCTTCACCGGTGCTGACATCGCCAACCTGCTGAACGAGGCGGCACTGTTCGCCGCTCGTCGGGGGAAGAGCGTCATTGGACATTCCGAGATGGAAGCAGCCAGTGACCGCATCTTGGCCGGACCGGAGAAGAAGAGCCGGGTGATGCCGGA
>JAYVGK010000071.1:0-2708 GCA_043772215.1 Acidimicrobiales bacterium
GCCGCCCAGGCATACGCTTCACGGGCCAGCGCCAGTTGCCCCGCCGTTTCCAGTTCGGCCGCCGATGTTGCCAAATCTGAGGCCCGGCGCGACACCAGGCATTGACAGTGCCGGGCGATGACATCGGCCAAATCCCCGTCGCACTGCGCAGCCAATAGTGACGCTCGATGGGCCAGTTCGGGTGTTGGTTTCACTCTGGCCGCCACATGGATCGCCATCAACGCAATCATGATGCGACCATCGCCCTCGGCTCGATCGGCCAATGCCAGCACCCGATCTCGGGCGGCACGGACCTGTCCGGCCGCAGCCAGGGCGTTGCAGGTGCACAGTTCGATCTGGGCCCACAGGTTACGACCATGAGCCGGAATGGGGATGGGCGCCGACGCAATCTCCACGGGCATTGCGGCCCACGCCGAGGCATGCAACATCGCCGCCCGCCCCCACGAGCCCAAACCGGCCGAGTCCAACTCACCCACCACGGCCAGCAGCGCCGACAACGATCGGATGGCATCGACCGGCCGCCCCTCAAACAGCGCAATTTCAGCCTCTACGCTGCCGCCCAGCACTAAGGCCATCTGCGAGTCCGAGCCCGGACCGTTCCACATCCGTTGACGGACCACCTCTTTGGCCTCGATGGGCCGTCCGCTGAACATGTGACACTGCGCCCGGATGAGGCCGAGGTGGATCCGGTGAAAGACGTTGGCGGGTATTTCACCATTTTCAACATGATCGATGGCGGCCAGTGCTGCATCCATTCCCCCCGTTTCGATGAGGGCATGGCCAAACATCTGGGTCGCCGTTACCGCCGCGTTGGTGTGATCGCGGCGACGGGTGATGGGTTCCAGACGGTCACAGATCGGTACCGGTGAGGCCCCAATGCGCAGCATCACTCCCAACTCATGTGCCTCCAGCTCGAAGCGTTCCGGTCGCTCTCCGAGTGCGTACCGGACGTCGGCCAGCAAGGTGAGCAATCCATCGAGCGGCACCAAGCCGAGAATGAATGCTTCGGTACTGCCCAACGCATCCTGGAATCGCTGGATGACGTCGGGTGGAGTGGCGACGCCAGAGTTCAGTGATCCACCCCGTGCCCGTCCGGCAAATGCACGTGCCCGGATGAGTAACTGTTGAGCAACTTCACCGCCCCCGGCGGCGATGGCCGCCTCGGCGAAGCGCTCAGCCAGATCACCGCGTGCGATGTCCACCGATCGAGAGGCGGCGGCGATGAGGGCAGCGGCGTCGCCAGCTTGGCGGTCACCCAACTCCAATAGCCACACACTGCGTGGCACCACCAGATCAGCGGTGCCCGGCGGATCATCAGCACTGGCCGCCACCAGCGAACGCAGGATGTCCACCACGGCGGAGGGGGAAACGCCTGATCGGACCGTTTCGGCCAGCACCGGATGAGAAAGGTCGAACAATGCATTGTCGTCGCGCTCCAGCAGCGCACCCGCAGATCGGGCTTCGAGAACCTTGGATCGCCCGGCCGCCGCGATGGCCACTCGTAGGGGCATGGCTCCACCCACAGAAAACAGTCGAGCCACTTCCTTGATATGTGGGCTCCATGCCGTGACCCGCGACCGCATCAACTCACGGGCGGTGGCACCGTCTATCAATTCCGAAGCCGACCACGCACCAAAGCGGTGTTCCAACAGATCAGCGGCCTGCGAAGCCACGAGCAGTTCATTCAGCAGTAACGGGTTGCCTTCGCTGGCCGCACACAACAGACGAGCGGTGGGGCGATCCACAACGCCGCCCAGATGGCGTTCGGCGACGTTCAGCAGCTCTTCGTCGCTCATGCCCGGCAGGTCGAGTACCTCGGCCAGCCCGTCGACGGTGATGCGACGCACGGCGTCGGGAACTCCATCGCTCGATCGCACGGTGGCCAGTACGGTGGCCACGTCTTCCACTCGGATGTGATGGACGAGGGCGGCGGACTCATCGTCGAGAACTTGGGCGTCGTCCACCACCAACAACTGTCGTGGTTTGGACCGGCGCAACGCGGCAATGCCGAGCGACATCATTGCGGCGGTGTCGGATCCGGCCGACTCCACGGGCAAGATGTTGGCCAATGCGCCGAAAGAGAATTTCTGGGCGGTGACCGACGCCGCAGCGCGCCGTATGGGAACGTCCGTCAACAGCGGATGGTTGAGCACTGCGCGCACCATGGTGGTCTTGCCCATTCCGGCGGGACCGCGAACCACCACCGATTGGCGTTGCGACAGCAATTCGGCGACCTGATCGACGAACGCGCATCGCCACGTTCTCGGCGACGTTCTCGGCGGCGTTCTCGGCGTCGTTCTCGGCCATGTCCTCGGGGCGGGCACCACCCGACACTATCGACACGCTGGGTGGTTTCGCGCGAGAGCATGGCGGGATGGACATCGGGGTTTGTATGGCGGCCAAGATCGACGACATCAACTACGCCGTGTTGGCTGAATCGCTCGGATACAGCCACATCTGGGTGGCCGACAGTCAGATGATCTGGTCGGACTGCTACGCCACCATGGCACTGATTGCCGATCGCACGTCCACCATCAAACTCGGCACGGGGGTGGCAGTGGCTGGCATCCGCCAAGCCGCAGTCACCGCAGCAGCCCATGCCACCATTAACCGGATCGCCCCCGGTCGGGTGTTCTGCGGCATGGGTACTGGCAACACCGCCATGCGGGTGATGGGCCATCGGCCGATGCCGATTGCCGAGTTCGACG
>JAYVGK010000072.1:0-4421 GCA_043772215.1 Acidimicrobiales bacterium
TGATCAATGCGCCATTCCTCCCGATTCCGAGGACCACGGTAAAACCGTGACAAGCCTGCGCGAAGCTCCCATCTGAACGCACCATCGTAAAGGCGTTGATGGTTGACATCTCGCACCCCACACCTCGCTATTCAGCGGGTAGCCCCCCGCTTAGCGCATTATCCCCTTCACGCGCAAGGCGGTGGGCCGCCCGGCTCGATGGTTTTCGCTCGTCTCGCGCCCGCACTCGCGATACGCAGTCTCAGCGGGCTCGCCACCAATGGCCTTAATGAGGTCGATGAGCGACTCATCGATTTCGTATTTCAACATCGCCGTACTGGCGATGTAATGCTGCCACTTGCGTCGCGTCGATCAAGCACCGCCACGTCGTCGCCGCGCTTAATCAACTCGAGCGCCATCAGCGAGCCGGTGATTGCTCCGGCGATCACCATTACGTCACAGCTGTCATTGACGCGCAAGGGTTCGTGCATTGCCGGCAACACGTCGCGCCGGCGCTGAAATGGGTGCCGCCGTAAACAACGCCAAATAATTTGTGGCTTTCTGCTTTTCTGTCATACCCCCTTCGTAATGTTGTTCGTATGCGAGGAGCGATGGTGTGGGATCAGGTGGTGGTGCCGGTGGTGGCACCGTTTGATTGGACGCGTGTGGAGATTCGTGAGGGTTTGGCCCGGTTGGAGCGTGTGCGGCGGTGTGTGGATGCGGCGTGCGCTCGTCTGATAGCCGGGTTGGGTGGTGGCCGTGATGCGGCGGCGGAGGTGGCTCGGGCTACGGGGGTGAGCACCCAAACGGCGCGACGCCAGACCCGGGTGGCTGAGGTGGTGGCGTCAGTGGATGGTGCCGGTGAGGCGTTGGCGGCGGGGGACGTTTCGGCTGAACATCTCATCGTTTTGGCCGGCGTGGTTGATGCTGGGGGGTTGTTGGCGGTAGCGGTGGTAGAGACCCCGGAGGAGTTCGCCCGAACGGTGTCGCGGTTCCAACTTGATCGGGATGGGGCGGGTGTGGCGGATCGTCAGCGGGCGGCTCGATCGGTGCGTTTCTTTGCGGCTGAGCATGGTTGTGTTGGTGTGCGTGCTGTGCTCACTCCTGTTGAGGGGGCCGAGTTGCGTAACCGGCTCACCCAGGTTTGTGATGAGGCGTGGCGGGCCGTTCATCGCGAACGTGCTGAGGTGTTGGGTGGTCACAACGCTGCTCCTTTCGAGCAGCGACTGGTTGATGCGCTCATGGTTCTGACACGGGGTGAGGGGGCGGCGTCGGCCAAACCGGCGGTTGTGGTGGTGATCGACGCCCAGACGTTGGATGCTGACTTGGTGGGGGTGGGTCCGGTGCCGTTGGGTGAGGCGTTGGCGGTGGTGGACCGCAGTGATTTGTATGCCGCCGTTCGGTCGGCGTCGGGTGGCATCGTCAAGTTTGGTCGGTCTCGACGTTTGGCGTCGCCGTTGCAACGCTTGGCAGTCATTGTGCGGGATCGCCGGTGCGTGATCGACGGTTGCGATTGTCGACCGGAGCGTTGCGAGGTTCACCATGTTGTGGAGGTGGAGCATGGCGGCCTCACCGACGTTGACGAACTAGCCCTGCTGTGCAAACCCCACCATCACCACCTGCACTTCCACGGGCTCAAACTCGTCCGAGACGGGCCGAAGTGGATAGTGGTGGCCGCAGTGGCAACTATGGCGTCTGTGTGAAGAAACGCGCCATCCATGCGGCCACCACCTGGCTATCCACTGGGCGGCCCAGCGTGGCGCGGGCCTTTGCCACCTTCTCGGCGCCAATGAGGGCCGTTCGTCCAAGCAGTAGATGGTCGGCCAAGGCGGGCACGAACTCGGGGTGCACCTGCAGAGTCCATGCCCGCTCCCCTACCGTAAACCCACCAATAGGGCAGTAGTCCGACCGAAACAGCAGTTCGGCACCATCGGGCAAGCCCATCACCTGATCCTGATGGCTACCAATCAAGGAGAAACGCTGAAGTGTCGGCTCCATCCATGTGCGGTCAGCCACCACCTCGTAGTCGCGCACCCCCACCCCCCAACCGTCCGCCGAAGCAGCCACCACTGCACCCAACGCCTGGGCCAGGAGCTGATGACCAAAACATATGCCCACATAGGGTACTTCAGCGGCCACGATTCGCCGCAGGAGCTCCTCCGCGTCGGCCAACCACGGCACTGGATCGTAGGTGGACAAACGACTGGGCGAGCACAACCACCCGTCGCATTCAGCAACATCAGAAGGGAACCGCCCCACCTCTAACTCATACGGCACCAGCTCAATCCCAAACGGCTCCAAGATGGCGCCAAACAATTCCGGGTAGTCGCCTGCCACGTGACGGCTGTTGATGTCCACATGCCCCACCATCAGCAGCCCTATCCGTACGGCACTCACCGGAACGAGAACACCGAGGTAGCAGCGCGCTCCAACGGTGGCAACAAGTTGCGCTCTCGCAACACTGGCATCACCCCTTCGCCAAACCAGTACGCCTCCTCCAGATGCGGATAGCCCGAAAGGATGAACTCATCAAAGCCCAGCGAGTGATATTGCGCAATGCGATCCGCCACCTCCACGTACGAGCCCACGATGGCTGTACCCACACCGCCGCGCACCATGCCAATACCGGCCCAGATGTTGGGATAGATCTCCATACGCGTGCCTATGGAATTGGCAGCCAGTTCGGCTTGACGACGTTGGCCCACCGATTGGGTGGTGGCAAAGTCTGCTTGGGCCGCCGCCACGGACTCCGTATCCATTCCCGCCACCAATCGATCGGCCTGCGCCCACGCTTCGGCACTGGTGGCACGGGCAATGACATGGAACCGGATACCGAATCGCAACGTGCGGCCCGCCGCCGAGGCCAACGTCCTCATGCGATCGAGACGCTCCGACACCATGGCCGGTGGTTCACCCCAGGCCAGATACACATCAACGTGTTCCGCCGCCACCTGCTCCGCCGCCGGCGATGCCCCACCGAAGTAGATCTCGGGAATGGGATCTGGCACGGCCCGTGTGGTGGCGCCTTCTACTCGATAATGAGAACCGGTATAGTCAAACGGAGCGTTCTGCCACGACGCCTTCATCACCTGTATGAACTCTGCCGTGCGCGCGTATCGGGTTTCTTTGTCTTCCCATATCCCGAACTTGGCCAGTTCCGCTTGCTCGGCCCCGGTGACGATGTTGATCTTCAAACGCCCACCGGAGATTCGCTGATACGTGGACGCCATCTGGGCGGCCAGCGTGGGCGACAGCAATGCGGGGCGGAAGGCCACCAAGAATTTCAGTCGCTTCGTCAGAGGCAAAAGGGCAGCGGTGGCCAGCCAGGCGTCCTCACATCCAGTGCCACACGGAGTGAGTACGGCGCCGTAACCCAGCTCGTCGCAGGCCGCTGCCACCTGGGCCAGATAACCGATATCCGGGGCCCGCCGATGCGGCGACGGACCGGTAGGGAGTACGTCACGAGAGTCGCCACCCGTGGGAAGAAACCAGTGGATGTCGAGCATGTTGTGAATCCGCTCAGCCTTCGAGGAGGTGCTTCTGGCGCTGCCAGAGACGGCTCATACCGGCCACCCACCGGGGGTGATCGGCCACTTTGCGCTCCATATAGGTGGTCATCACTGGGTGCGTCATCACCAACGTGGCTTCATCGCGTATGCCGGCCACCACGATGTCGGCCACTTCCGCTGGCTCCTTTACATCACCCCCACCGATGAACTGGGCCGCTTTGTCCACATCACCAATGAGCCCGGCCAACATGGCGGTGTTGATGCCTCCGGGGCACAGCACCGATACTCGGATGCCGTTGGCTTTGTAGGTGACGGCCATCCATTCGGCAAAGCCCACGGCGGCGTGTTTGGTGGTGGAGTAGGCGCAATCTCCCAAGGAGGTGAGGATGCCAGCCATGGAAGCGGTGGTGATGAGATAGCCCTCACTGCGGGCCAACCACGCCGGTAGTAGGTGTCGGGCTGCCCATACGTGGGCCATCGTGTTGATACGCCATGCGCGGTCCCATGCCTCGTCGCCGTCCAGGGGGCCGGCACTCACCGACACTCCGGCGTTGGCGAAGTAGATGTCGATGGTGCCGTAGGTGGTGGAGATCTCGTCTATCAACGCCTTCACCGACGCCTCGTTGCCCACATCGCAGTACCGGCCGATGGCCACCTCCCGACCTTCCGAGGAGTTGGGGCTGCGCTCCTCCACTTCGCTTCGGTGCTCACCCGTCCTCACGACGCCCTCCGGTTGCGCTCCGACCGAGGCGTTGATGGATGATGCCAGTTGTTGGGTGCTCGCCAGGTCCAGATCGGCGCACACCAGCAGGCGGGGCTGTTCGGCGGCGAAGCGTCGCGCACAGGCCGAGCCGATGCCCCCGGCCGCACCGGTGATGACGATGATCTTGTCGGTGAGTTCCATGTCGCGCACGCTACGGCGTGGGTAAGGTG
>JAYVGK010000073.1:0-2547 GCA_043772215.1 Acidimicrobiales bacterium
ACCTGCTGCTCACCGAAGCTGATACTGACCCGGTCGGGGGTGATGTCGGTGTACTCCTGACACTTCCCCACCGCCATCGCCACCCGCCCCCAGTTGGGATCAGCGCCATGCACCGCTGTTTTCACCAGCGGTGAGTTCACCACGGACTTGGCCACTCGCTTGGCTTGAATTTCGTCCTTGGCGCAGTCCACGGTCACCGTGAGCAATTTGGTGGCGCCCTCCCCGTCACGAGCGATCTGCTTGGTCAACGACAGCGCCACTTCGTACAGGGCATCAGCAAACGCGGCGCGGTCAACTGATCCGGCAGTCCCGCTGGCCATCATTGCAGCGGTGTCGCTGGTGGAGGTGTCGGTGTCCACCGACAGACAGTTGAACGTCCGGTCCATCACGGATTTGAACATCGGTCGCAGCTCACCGGGCGAGAGACGCGCATCGGTGAGGAACAACGTGATGAGCGTGGCCATGTCGGGTTCCATCATCCCCACACCCTTGGCAATGCCCACGATGGAAGAACTCCCCACATAGGCACTGGCCACCTTGGGCACCGTGTCCGTGGTCATCATGGCTCGGGCACAAGCCACCGGATCGACGGTGGTGAACGGCAATTGCACCGCTGCCAGATGATCACGAATGCGTTCCATGGGATAGCGACGACCGATGACACCGGTGGAAGCAATGAGGACGTCGTGAGGGGTGCACCCGAGTAGCGAGGCCACCGACCGCACAATTTCGTCGGCGTCCTCCATTCCTGCCTTGCCATTGGCCACATTGGCGTTCTTGGAGACCACTACAAATGCCCGCAAGGTTCCGTCGGCCACCGCTCGGCGCGACAGGCCGATTGACGGACCAGCGAAGCGCGACTGGGTGAAGACACCGGCACCAGACACCGTGTCATGGGCGGCAATAACGAGGAAATCGTCCGAACCGTCTTTGATCCCGATGTTTGCGATGTGGGCGACGAAGCCTGAAGGAAGGGTGGTCACAAGTGGAAGTCTGTCAGCCGAGCCACTTCAAGAACGGGACCATTGCGTTGGTATTGAGCATCTCCTGGGTGACCCGCCTCACTGGACTAGGTTTGACCGCCGTATGTCTCACCGCATTGACATTGAACTCACCAGCGAAGGCGCCGGTCAGTGGACCTGGCGCGCTGCCGGTGCCCGCCAGCCCAAGGGTATTCTCGATTCCTCACTGCTGTATCCCGGCGTCAGGGTGGGTGACATCATCCGAGCCGAGGCCGATCGAGGGCTCGATGGCGTCTTCATCGTGTCGGTTACGGCCCCGAAGTCGACCAAGGCCAGGCCCGAAACGCTCGAAGTCATCGGCCAGCCAGTGGCTGACGGGGTCAGTGTCAATGTGGTCTACGCCGACAAGGGTCGCGGGGATCGTGGCGACCGAGGTGAACGTGGCGATCGGGACAAGCGTCCCCGTCGTGACGGCGAGCGTCCAGACCGACCCGCCCGTCCGCCTCGAGAGCGTACCGAGCGCGCTGCTGGCGATCGCCCGGATCGGGGGGTGGCCGACCGCACCGCGCGTCCTGCTCGCCCCGCTCGCGAGCAGCGTGAGGGTCGTGAGCGTCCCGCCCGTCCAGCGCCAGTCACCAAACCGCGTCGTCTCAGCGCCAGCCGACGCCATCGTGACGCATTGTTGGCAGCATTGCCCCCCGAACAGCAGCCGGTGGCTGAGCAGCTCTTCCGCGGTGGCATCCCTGCCGTGCGCCAAGCAATCATTGATCAGAACGCGCAACTGAAAGCGGCCGGACAATCAGAGGTCCCACCCGGGCCGCTGCTGGCCTTGGCCGACGATCTCATGCCACGGGTCAAAACGGCCGACTGGCTCGACCGTGCTCAGGCTGCCCTTGACGTGTCCGGTGATCTGGCGTTGCGTGACCTGCGTCAGGTGGTAACCCAGGCTGATGGCGTTGCTCGCGATGATGCGTCGCGTGAGATGGCCGCCAAGCTTCGCGAGGCCCTTCAGCAACGAGTGGAGGCGCAACGCACCGTGTGGGTCGATGACATCGTGTCCTCGATGGACGAGGCCAAGCTGGTTCGGGCGGTTCGTCTGGCGGGACGGATCCCCGATCCGGGCGCCAAATTGCCTGCTGAGGTGAGTTTGCGCCTCGTCACGGAAACGAACGCACAACTCAGTGCCGAGACACCGCCTGATCGTTGGCTCTCGTTGGTGGAAGCGGCCGCAGACTCGCCGTTCCGCCGAGACATCGTGCCCGCTGCGCTGCCCGCCACTCCCTCCGATGCCTTCATGGCATCGGCTGCGCAAGCGTCCAATCGGATTCCGTCGTTGCTCAAGTTGCTCGGCATCGCCATTCCGCCGCCCCCACGTCCAAAGACTCCGGCCGGTGGTCGGCCAGTTCCGCCGCCGCCGCCTGCGCTGCCGTTGCGCCCGGCTGTCGCCGTAGAAGCTCCCGCAGTCAAGGCTGCTCCGGCAGAAACTCAGCCTAGTGCGGAGCCCACGGCCCCCTAGAGGGAATCGAGATCCACTCGACTGGTTCGGCAGTTGGATGTGGGCTTCACTGTGACGATGGTCGACTAC
>JAYVGK010000074.1:0-3360 GCA_043772215.1 Acidimicrobiales bacterium
TTGACTCTCGACACCGTGCTGACGCCGGGGACCTTGGCCACACTGTGGGCCACCGTCTGGGGAAACCCGAAGAACGTGGACGAGGTCACCAGATACTTGGCCTGCACGTTGTCCTTGAAGGCGCCGGTGATGGTGTTCACCAGCGAGAACGCAAAGGTCATGATGGCGGCCACCACCGCCACTCCCACCGTGAGGGCGAACGCCGTGGTGGAGGTGCGGGCAGGGTTGCGCGAGGCGTTCTCGCGGGCCAGGCGTCCGGTGGTGCCCTGGGCCGAAAGTCCGGCTTTGGCCAATGCGTAGGCAAAGCCGCCGAGCAGCATTCCGAGAATGATCGAAGCGGGCGCCACCTTGATGGCCCCGAGTACCACCGTGGCCAGCGCCCCGAACCCCAGCAGGACACTGAGGATGAGAATCAAGATGCCGCTGACCTTGGATCCCAGAATTCGAGCCAACGGCCGCGCCAACACCGGCCCGATGATGATGAGACCCACCAGCAACGATACAAAGGACAGTCCTATGTACAACACACCTCCGGTGCCTTTGACCAACTGCCCGACCACCATGAATGCGGCACTGATGGCCAGCAGCACCACACCAGCCACCACCCGGCCCCGTGAGGTGGCCGAGCGATCCACCGCCTCATTGCGCATGGCGGCCAATGGTGGCACCCGCCCCGCCCGAATGGCCGGTACCAACGACGACAGCAGGGTGACCACGATGCCCACCACCAACCCCAGCACAGCCCTAGCCGGCCTCAGGGTGAGCCCCGACGATGGCAGGTCGAACCCGATGACTTTGAGCAAACCCTTCAGCAACACGGCCAACACAATGCCCACGATGATGCCCAGCACCGATGACACCACGGCCACAACCACCGACTCCAAGAACTGAGCCCGGATGACCTGCTGTTTGCTGGCTCCGATGGCCCGCAGTAGTGCGTTTTCCCGATTGCGTTGGGCCACCACGATGGCAAACGCGTTGTAGATGACGAAGCTGCCCACCAACACGGCTATCCATGCAAAGGAACTGAGAAAGATGGAGAAACCGTTGAGGAATCCATCGTTGATCTGCTTTTGTTGCTCGGCGGTGATCTGCGTTCCGGTGAGGGTCTCCAAGGTCTTGGGCAATGTCGCTTGCAGTTTGGTTTGCAATTGTTGCTGCGAAGTTCCCGGTTGTGCAACCACGTTGACACTGTCGAATTTGCCTGTCTCGGCCAGTACTCGTTGCGCTTCGGCGGGTAGAAACAAGATGGCCGATGACCCTGCCGCCGAATCCGAGGCACCGAAGGTGGCCCATCCCACGATGGCGTACTCACCGGTGCCCTTGGCGGTGAGTACGTTGAACTTCTCACCCAGTTTCAGCTTGTTCTTTTTGAACATGCCAGCCCCCACCACCACTTCTCCGGTGGCCGCAGGGGCGCGACCCGCCCTGAGTTTGTAGGGGTTCAACTGGCTCACGCTGCCCCACGCAAACCCGAATGAGGGCGAGTTGGCGCTACCCATCAGCTTGTTGGTTTTGGGGTCGATGCCTTGCGCGTAGCCGGTGATGCGGCCCTCTGCGGCCCTCACGCCGGGGATGGCTTGAACATCCAGCAACACCTGATTGTCTACGCGCTTACGACCGTCGCTGGTGGGCTGGTTGGTGGTGAACGCCGACTTGGCCCGCACCACTGCGTCAGTTCCCTTGTAGACGTCAGAGAACAGATCAGAGAAGGTCTTCTTGATGGTGTCGGTGAGCACCAAAGCACCCACCAGGAAAGACACCCCGAGCACGACGGCCAATACCGAGGCGATGAGCCGCGTTTTGTGAGACCACAGATTTCGAAGCGAGAGCTTGTACATGTTCGCCTCAGTCACCCAAACGCTTCATACGATCGAGGACCTTCTCGGCGGTGGGATCGGCCATCTCATCGGAAATCTTGCCGTCGGCCAGGAACACCACTCTGTTCGCATATGAAGCGGCATTGGGATCATGAGTCACCATCACAATGGTTTGCCCCAACTCAGTGGTGGCCTTACGCATGAACGCCAGGATCTCCGCTCCTGCACGCGAATCGAGGTTGCCGGTGGGCTCATCGGCAAACACGATCTCGGGCTTGGAGGCCAATGCGCGGGCCACGGCCACGCGCTGCTGCTGTCCACCGGAGAGTTCAGATGGGCGATGGGTGAGCCGGTCGCCCAACCCCACCGTTCCCACCACATTGTCCACCCACGCCTGATCCGGGGCCCGGCCAGCCAGCATCATGGGCAACGTGATGTTCTCGATGGCGTTGAGCGTGGGGATGAGATTGAACGCCTGAAACACGAAACCGATGCGGTCACGGCGCAACTTGGTGAGGTCTTTTTCGGCCAAGGTGGTGATGTCCACCCCGCCGATGAACACGTGTCCGCTGGTGAGGGTGTCGAGCCCGGCAGTGCAATGCATCAATGTGGATTTGCCCGACCCTGACGGGCCCATGATGGCGGTGAAGGCCCCACGTGCGAAGTCCACGCTCACATCGTCGAGGGCGGTGACCGACCCCTCACCGATGCCGAAGACTTTGACCAGGTTTCGACACGAGGCGGCCGCCTCACTGGTGGGGGCAAAGGTTGGGGTGGCGGACGTAGAGGAAGCCATGGGCGACATCTTTTCAGCCCCACCGTCGGCCTCGGGCCATTTGCTCCTGACGGCCCTTACGTAACCCTTATCCAGCGTGCGAGTTTTGACGTATGTCAGACACAACTCGCCCGGGGCCACCGCTCAAACCGTGGTGACGCAGCGCTCGTCGCCGCTGGCTCGGGAGGTGCCGAAGGCGGGGTCGCCCTCCCCGTGTAGCGCATGCAGCATGCCTCGCACCATGCCCCGGTCCACGGCACAGATCACCGGATGCTGGGCGCTGATTTCCCCGAATGGACAACTGTCGGAAACGATGGCCATGCCATCCGCACCATCGGCGCGGGCCTCGGTATGGGCGGCAAACCCATGAGCGGTGAGTGCATCGGCCACCGCATGCAGCGCCGATTGCATGGACCGGTGCCCAACGCCCGGATGCATCTGCTCCGCCAATTCTTTCCCATAATGCTCGCCCACTTCCTCGGCCATGGCCGCCGCCACATCCATGGGCAGCAGTTGCAATGCCCGACCCAGCAGGGTGGTGAGCAGGTCATGGCGGCGGGTGGGGAACTCAAAATCAAGAGGCCTACCGTTGGAGCGATAACGCTTGGACGGCCGCCCGGTACGCCCGACGCCGGCGTCCATTGTCACTTCCACGTAGCCACCGCCAGCCAATTTGTCGAGATGATGGCGAGCCACGTTGGGGTGCAGCCCGAAGCGCTTGGCCGCTTCGGCGGCGGTGATGCCAATCTGCGTTTGGCGTGCCGC
>JAYVGK010000075.1:0-4236 GCA_043772215.1 Acidimicrobiales bacterium
TCACCGTCTTCACCAGTTCGTGGCGGGCTTGCGCGTAGAGCGCAGCATCATGCGACGCCGCTTGCATGGAGCCGTCCCATCCGGGCAGCAGATGCAGCCACGCCCGTGCAGCAATCGACAGTGTGTCGGTGTGGATGGCGGACAGGTCGTCAACATCGAGATCAGTCCGATCACCCAGTCGCTCCCAAATGCGTTCGGCCCGGTGCGGCGAGTACACGTCGTGGCCCAGGTAGTACGGGTAGTCGCGGGTGGTGATGCGTTGGTTGGTGGTGACCACCGCACCGGCAGGCGGATTTCTGCTGCGTGGTAACGAGGCATCGGGCACGTAGCCGGTGCGGTCGTGAACATCGGTCCAGCCGGGCACGGGCAGCCAACTGTTGACCGGGGTCCGTATCGGGATCCAGCCCGTGGTGCGGTAGCCGATGTCGCCATTCACCGAAGCCATCACCACATTGTTGGCGGGTTCCACCCAATCGACATGGGCAGCATCGAGTTCATCAAGGTTTGTGGCCTGCAGCATCGGCAGTATGCAATTCAACGATCGGCCTGCCTCCGACAGTCCCGCCGAGGCAATCGCAATCCCGACGCCTTCACGTGACGAACCCACCACGATTGGTCCGTGGCGCGTGATGCCACATTCCACTTCGATGGGAACGTGATCACGGACAAGGACGGTCTCGTGTCGACAATCAGTATGTGCGCTTGGCAGACGTTCAACATACAGATCCTGATAGTCCGCCGAAGCATTCGTCACCGCCCACGCCACATGATCGGTTTGGGCGAAATGGGGCACGCCAGGTACACCAGGAAATGAGAAACCCACAGCGTCGATGCCAGCATCGTCGCACTGGAGGCCGATCTGGTAGTACACGTTGGGGCTCTCGAACGGGCGATGCGGATCACCGGCGATCAACGGCCGACCACTACGAGTACGTGACCCGGCCACGACCCACGCATTCGATCCGCTCATCTGCAATCCCAGCGGCTCCAATTCGCCCACCGCAGCCACTCCCTCGTCAAACAGCCCCGCATCCACCAACACACCGGTCGCCTCATGAACGCCGGACGGCACGATCACCGGCACATCGGTGTCCGTTCCTTCTCGACGGAACTTGGGCAATGCGTTTACGCCGAGGGCAGCCAGGACACGGGCGTTCCACAGCTTCATCTGCCAAGTAGAAAAAGTCACGTGGCGGATGACGAAGATCGATACGCACTCCCAACCTTGAAACGGTGCTGGTCGAAGGCCGCCGATCTCGGGGTTGGCCGCCAGCCAGGTGTTCACGCCAAGAGCGTGCGCCTCGCACATTCGCTTGGTCTCCTCAGAGAGCCGTTCGAAACCCGCCAGGGAATACTCTGCTAGCCGAGATCTCCGGGCAAACGCGTCGGCAACGCCGTGGCCGGCGTGACCGGTGACCTCCGCAAGGGTCCCCGTTGCGCGACGTCGATCAACTTCGAGCTGCCACATACGGTCCTGTGCGGTGGCATAGCCCTGGCCTTCGAAGAGCGACTCCACACTGTCGGCCCACACGTGGGGAATGGCGTGGTCGTCACGACGGATTCGATAGGTCACCCCCATAGTGTGGTGCGGCCGCTGGCGAGATGGAACCCGACCAGCTCCGGAGGGTAAGGTCCCAGCGCCCGCCGCATCGTCCGCTCTCAAAGGCCAACACATGACCACACAGCCCACGGTCACCCACCGCACGTTCTGTCGGTTCTGTCATGCAGCGTGCCCGATGGAGATAGACGTGGCCGACAATCACATCGTCGCCGTTCGTGGCGATAGCAATGATCCACTGTTTGGTGGCTATACCTGCATCAAAGGTCGACATCTCGGCGATCAGCATCACAACCCGGATCGGCTCCGTACCGCACTGAAACGCACCGCCGACGGCACCTTCACGCCGGTCCCCACTTCGCAGGCCCTCGACGAGATCGCCGAGCGGCTGATGACGTTGATCAACAAGCACGGACCCCGGTCCATGGCGTCATACTGCGGCACTGCCACGTTCCAGAACGCGGCCGCACAACCAGTGATCCGGGCCTTTCATCGGGCCACGGAGTCGCCGTCTTTCTATACGTCCATCACCATCGACCAGCCGGGCAAGTTGGTCACACCATTACGCCTGGGTACGTGGGGTGCGGGGATGCAGGGATGGTCCAGCTCCGACGTGTCACTGGTGGTTGGCTCCAATGTGGTGGTGTCGATGTTCAGCCAGGCTGGCGGACCAACCTTCATCAACCCCTTGGCGGCACTGAAGAAAGCCAAGAAGCGGGGCCACAAACTGATCGTGATCGACCCTCGTCGTACCGAGACTGCAGTGCTGGCCGACATCCACCTCCAAATCACCCCAGGCGAGGATCCCGCTCTGCTTGGGGCGATGATCAAAGTGATTCTCGATGAGGGTCGCAACGACGTCGAGTTCTGTGACCGCTGGGTCGACGGCATCGAGCGTCTGCACTACGCGCTGGCGGACTTCGATCTGGAATGGGCCGCAGCGCGAGCGGGCGTTGCCGCTGAAGACATCGTCGCCGCCGCTCGTATGTTCGCAGACGGATCGCGAGGCACGGCAATGTGTGGGACCGGTCCGAACATGGCGCCGCACGGATCGCTGCTCGAACACCTCGTCCAGTCCTTCAACGTCATCGGTGGGCGCTACGCCCGTGAGGGCGAGTCCGTGCAGTGCCCTACCGGGGTGCTGTCACTGAATGAGAAACCTCGTCCGCCGAAGGCACAGGTGAACGCGCCACGCCCAGAGATGCTCACCAACGGGGCGCCAGCACGTGTGAAAGGTCTGCATTCCATCCTCGGGCAGGGTCCCACGGCGGCACTAGCCGACGAGATACTGCTCCCTGGCGAAGGTCAAGTCCGCGCCCTGTTCACCGTTGGCGGCAATCCGGTAGTGGCGTGGCCGGACCAGACGACGGTTGTCCGTGCCCTCGAATCACTCGATCTCCACGTCGTCCTCGACATCATGATGTCGGCGACCGCGCGCCTCGCCGATTACGTCATTCCGTCGAAGCTTTCGCTGGAGCGGCCCGATGTGCCTACGAACATCGATCGCTGGTTCGAAGACCCCTACGTCATGTACACCGACGCCATTCTCGAAGCCGACGACGAACTGGTGGACGAAGCGGGCCTGTTCATCGAACTGGCCAAGCGGATGGGCCTCACTCTCGACCTTCCAGGTGGCGCTGTGAGCCCAGACGAGGACCTTTCACCGAACGAATTGTTGGAGAGAAGTTATCCCCATGTGCGGGTGCCCTGGGCCCAGATGCGGGCCCAGGAGGGCGGTGTTGTACACGAGGATCTTCGAATGACGGTGCTCGCCCCGGATGATGATGCCACTTCTCGATTCCAGCTGACTCCCGACGGTGTGGCCGATGAGTTGCGCACCATCCGTTCCTCATCAAACTCATTTGAGACGCTCGACGGTTTCGATCCTGCCCTGCATACCCACCGTATGGCGTCTCGTCGTCTGAAGGCCGTGCTCAATTCGACGGGTCGCGAACTTGCAGTGCTGCGAAACAAAGAGACAACATCGTATGCACACGTAAATCCACTCGATCTTGCCCTGTGGAATGCCGTTGATGGCGACTTGCTTGAAGTCACCTCAACACGCGGATCGTTGCGGGTCGTCGCCAAATCAGCTCCCGACGTGAAGCCAGGCACCGTGTCAATGGCTCATGCCTGGGGAGATCTACCGGGCGATCGCGGACCTGCCAGTGATCCCTACACACTGGGCGACACCACTGGACGCCTCTCCGACAACGCTTCGGCCTACGACCCCATCACCGGGTTGCCCCTGATGAGCGCCATCCCGGTGTCGGTCCGCAAAGCGGTTCTGTTGTAACGCTCTACAATGAGCACAGTATGCGCGCCTCCGATGATCGTCTCCGGGATCGGCGGATCCTGGCCTTGGCCATCCCTGCGCTTGGCAGTCTGGCTGTGGAACCGCTGTACACGTTGGTGGATACCGCCATTGTGGCCCACCTCGGACGAGCACCACTTGGCGGACTAGCGCTGGCCGTCACGGTGCTCGGTACCGGCTTTTGGATATTCCATTTCCTTCAGGAGGGCACCACCACCGAAGTGGCAACACGATGGGGCCAAAACGATCGCCGCCACGTAGCCGACACGACGGTGCAGGCCCTGTGGCTGGCGCTGTTGCTCGGGGTGGGTGCCGCAGTGGTGATTGCATCCGCTGGTCCGCTACTGACGCAATTGCTTGGGGG
>JAYVGK010000076.1:0-2777 GCA_043772215.1 Acidimicrobiales bacterium
CTCATGACCCGATCACGCTGTGGGCTCAGGCGCAGCAACCGTGTCTGATATTTGCGGAGCAAAGTCTCGGAGCATCTTGCGCAGTTCGAGACCGTGGAGTTCTTCGGTGCCGATCATGGTGCGGGCGAACTCTTCGAGGTAGATGCTGTCACCCTCAACGCAGATCAGCAGATCCCGGTAGAGGCCGAGAGCGCGGCGCTCATGCGACCATGCCTCTTCGAGAATGTCGTGGATACCGTGGCGGTGTGTCTCCTCGATGACCTCGATGGTCTGTGTGGGATGCCCGCCCAATCCGGTGAGAATTTCGCCTACCTGTTGCGCATGCATCAATGACTCGGTGGCTTGCGCCTTCATGAATGCCACCAATGGAATGCGATTGGGGCCGATGATCATGAGACTCGAGTGGGTATAGCGGACCACCCCAGCCAGTTCCGCCTGCAGGATGGCGTCGAGGATCTTGGTGGTGGCGTCAAGGTCCAATTCATCGTTCATGGTCTGACTCTAGGGAATCTGCGCCGGGTATTGAGCGGCCGGCCAACGTTCTCGGGCCCCTTCAATCGCTGCTAGGAGTATTCAATGTCCACCGAAGCGTTGAGTAGTACCGAGTCGAACACCGAGAATGTAAGTGCACCTACGCTAGATCCGCATGCCTCAGGATCGTTTGATCCTCAACCCGGGGTGGCTCGACTCAGCCATGCCGAACGGTCTCGTACGCTCATCGCCACCACTGGCAGAGGGCTGTTGTCCACTGTTGCGCGCCAACCGGCGGGTTACCCGTTTGGTTCATTGGTGACCTTCGTGGTGGACGACGAGGGCTGTCCGTGGCTGCTGGTTTCCACCATGGCCGAACACACTCGCAATGCCATGGCCGACCCTCGTGCGTCGATGCTGGTGGCCGAGGAAGCAGCGCCGGGCGTCGACCCGTTGGCCTTGTCACGCGTGTCGCTCATTGGAGACCTCACCCATACAGAACCAGATGCGACGCTCAGAGCCAAGTTCTTGGAAACCCACCCGGGCGCGGCGTACTACGTGGACTTTCCGGACTTCGGCTTCTACCGATTGGCGGTGAGTGCAGTGCGTTATGTCGGCGGGTTTGGTCGCATGAGTTGGGTGGAGGCCAACGACTACAGCCAAGCGCGCGCTGATCCAATTGCACCGTTTGCTGCTGGCATCGTGGAACACATGAACACCGACCACGCCGAGTCGCACCTATTGCTGCTGCGTCACTGGTTGGGTCGCACCGACATCGAGTCAGCCACCATGACCGAGGTCGATCGCCTGGGCTGCGACTTCGACACTGTGACCTCCGCCGGCCGGTTTCCACTGCGCCTGGAGTTCAGCTCCGCTGTATCCACCTCCGATGAAGTCCGCCAGAGGTTCATCTCCATGCTGGGCACAGCCCGCCAGTCGCTCGGTGGTTAAGTCCGCCCGACCGCTACCATGCGGACATGGCTGACGGCTTCCACCCACCAGTAGAGGAGTACCTCACCACCATCTACGAGTTGGCCGAGGATGGCGTCACCGTGATCCAGGCCCGCCTGGCTGAGCGGTTGGGCTATTCAGCTCCCACAGTGTGGGAGATGATGAAGCGCCTCAACACCGACGGGTATGTGAGTGTCAGCGGCCGCGAAATCACCCTCACAAATAAGGGCCGCGCCCTAGCCGAGAGTGTGGTGCGCAAACACCGCCTGGCCGAGCGTTTGCTCACCGACGTCATTGGATTGCCGTGGGAGAAGGCGCATATCGAGGCGGGCCGTTGGGAGCACGTGATCTCTGACGAGGTGGAGCAGCGTCTGCGCATCATCCTCGATGACCCATCCACCTGTCCGCACGGCAACCCCATCCCGGGCACCAAGTCCAAAGGCATCGTGGTGTTCGCGCTCTCCGAGGCTCAGCCCGGCGACGAAGTGCGGTTGGAGCGGGTCACCGAAACGGTGGAGATGGACAGCGGCGCCATGACGTATTTGGCCGATAGTGCCTTCATCACCGGGTCCGTAGGCAGAGTCCGCACCAAGGCTCCCGACGGCACTATGTCCGTGGTGGTGGGCCGTGAAACGGTGGCGCTCGGAGCTTCACTCAGCGCCAACCTGTACGTCGCTTACGTCTGAGACCGCTCAGGTCACGATTACCGGTTTGGCCATGCCGTGTTTGAAGTGGCCCAGAATGTTGCAGACAAACACGTACTTGCCGGGGGGTAGGTCTACCTTGAGATCGGCACCGGTGTCCGGCTTGATGTTCTCGTGCTCGTCCACCAGTTGCACGCCAGCCCCCTTTTCATTCACCCGTCCTTCGGCGTTGAGAGGGAGGTCGGCCACGGCTAGATCGGTGCGGAACACCACGAACTCGTGTACCTCTTTGCCTTTGTTGGTGAGTGACAACGTCACGATGCCGTGGACGATGGTGTCTGGGGAGTCGATTTTCCATTCGTTGAGCCCTACCAGCACGGTGTGGGTGGAAGCGCCCAGGGCGGGGGCAGCAACAGGCGCAGCGGCGTCGGCCGGAAACTTGGTTAGGTAGGTGGCGGTGAGGGTGACCAGGGCGGCCGCCCCTTTCGATGCTTTGGCGGCATCGTTGTCCTTCTGGCCCGCCTTCACCGATACCAACGCATCCTCCATATCGAGATAAACGGCCTCATCGTTGCGGCGAACCGTGCCCTCGAATTCGAACCATTTGGTGTACATGTCGTTGACGGCAGCCTCGGAGTCGCCACCTTTGGCCGCCACCTTGGCCGCCGCGGTAGCGGCGAGGGGTACCAGGGCAGACAACCCGGTGGCCAC
>JAYVGK010000077.1:0-5553 GCA_043772215.1 Acidimicrobiales bacterium
TCCTCGATGGCTTTGAGTTGGTCGGGTGTTTCCACAAACGGAAACGCCTCCTCCATCTCGCGTTGCCATGGAGTGTCGTTGCCGAAGGCATGCCCAACCGAGGTGATACGACTTTGATAGAGAACCACCAGCTCCTGGGCAATCTCTTGGACTGCCGAGCGCACTTTGGCCTTCTGGGCGCCGAAGTCCTTGCCTCCCAACTTGTGCAGCGATGGGGGCTCGCCCACATAGGGACGTACGGTGTCGATCTGATCCGACGGCACATAGAGCTTGTCACCACCGCGATATTCCAGCAGTAGGTAATCCCTCTCGGACCCTCCAATGGAGCGCTTGACCATGCCCGCAAAGCGACCCACGCCGTGTTGATGGTGCACTACGTGATCACCAGGTTTGAGGTCATCGAAGAACGCCTGCGATTCGCGTTTACGCGGACGGGCCTTGCGGTGCGCACGGCGACGACCGGTGACATCGGTTTCGGCCAACAGGGCCAACTTCACCGACGGCAGAATGAAGCCCCGATCCAGTGGCTGGACCACGATTTGTACCCGGCTGCGCCGGGCCCGACCGGTACCGACGTCAGGCTCATGGCCGACTGGCACCACCTCCGAGGTGACTCCGCCTTCTCGCAGTAGCGCCTGCAAGCGATCGGCTGAACCTTCACCATCGGCGGCCAGCAACACCAGATAGCCGTCCATCAGCAAGTTGCTGATCTGGGTGGTGAGCCCGCCTTGATCGCCCAGCATGGGCGTCCAGCCCATGGCTGGAATCACGGCCGTTTCAGGCCCTTCCGGCGCCGCCGTCAGCGACCACACCGGGGCCTTGGTGTGGGTCAACAACCGATCAAAGGGCAGATGCAACCGTGGAAACGGACCGGCCCCGGTGGGCGTCCCGTCGCCATCTACGGCACCCCAGGTGCGGGCCAGCGCTCCGGCCAGGGCCGCTTCTTCATCAGCGAGTTCAGCGGCCCGGTCACGCATGCGTCGCGGCTCCACGAGCATGACGAGTGCGTCACGGGGCACCAAGTCCAGCAGAACATGTTCGTCGGCGGTCAGCCACGGCAACCATGACTCCATTCCGTCCCACGTGATGCCCTGCTCCAGACGCTCCCACTGATCGCTACCCCACGGTTCAGCCACCATGAGTTCTTCAGCGCGCTTACGAACTTCAGCAGTGGGTCGGAGTTCGCGGCAACCGAACAGTTCCACCTCGTCGATGTCGTCGGTGGAACGTTGATCGTGGACACTGAATCCCGATAGGCGATCCACCTCGTCGCCCCACAGATCAATACGCACCGGGGCATCCGCAGTGGACGGGTACACGTCCACGATGGACCCGCGTACGGCCACCTCACCGCGATGCTCCACCTGGTACTCGCGTCGGTATCCGAGACCCACCAGCGTGGAGACCAACTCCTGGGAGTCGAGGGTATCGCCCCTACGCACTATCACCGGGGCGGTCTCTTCCACGTGGGGCCCGAGGCGCTGCAGTACCGCCTTGATGGGCGCCACCACAATGGCCGGGCACCGGTCCGGGTCGCCCAGATGCCACATGGTGCGCAATCGCCGACCCATGGTCTCCACGCTGGGGCTCACCCGCTCGAAGGGCAGCGTTTCCCACGCCGGGAAGACGTCGACCTCGTTCTCACCCAGGAAGGCCCGCAGGTCGTTGGCCAAGCGCTCGGCGTCGCTCTGGGTGGGGGTGAGGGCGATGAGGGGGCGCCGCTCACCAATCCGGGCCAAACCGGCCAGTACAAACGCCCGGGCAGGGTCGGCCACGGATAGCACGGCTTGGCGCAGACCCAGCAGGTCCACCAAGGCACGCTCGGACTGGAGGAGATCAGGAAGGGAGGCGAGACTCACGGCACCAAAGAGGGTACCGGTGGCCCAGCCCAACCCGTCACTGCCCCACTCGCGGTCAGTGGTCGTCCTGTTTGAGGGCCGTGTCGATGCTCAGCGCCGACGCCACCACCAATGACAGCAATGGTTGGGGCAGGTCGACGTGCAACTGCAATACGTAGTTGTCAGCAGTGGTGAACGCCGCTTTCAGGAACCCCTCGAATGTCTTGGTTATGCGGGCCACCTCGGTACCCGCGGCGTCCTCGATCCGGAAGTTCCACGCTCGCCAGTTCTCCGCCCGGATGTGACCCAGCGTCTGGTCCCCCACCCGCATGGCGAAGTGGATTTTGCCAATCATGTTCTCCTGCACGATGCGACCCAATTCCACATTGGCGCCATCCGTGACCACCACCGTCGACTTGAACATCTTGGCCGGGCGAGTCAACTGCAGCAGGACTGCGCCAGTGCGGTCGGTGATGGCCAGGCGATGGGTGAGGAACTGATCAAATTTAGTAAGCACACGCAATACTTTGCGAGCCTTGCTCTGGCCCACCTCGTTCACGAAGCCCAGCGGCTGACCCTGCTGGTCGTACACGGTGTACTGATTGGTGACTTCGATGAGTTTGGCCTTCTGGTTCACCACCAGTACCCGCTCGGTGAACAACGTGCCGCCCGAAGTCGATGGCTCAACTGCAATGCCGGCGCCTTTGTATCCGGTGCCGGACACCTGCTGCTGAATGGCTTCGGGTGACGCAGTCTTCCAGGTGAGCGCAGCGTCGACCTTGTCGGCCAGCCCGGCGTCGGGCGCCATCATGTCCACCGATGCCACCGCGTTATCGGATACATGCTCGGTCCACGCCGTGCCATCCCAGTAGCGCAGCTCGTGGCGTTTCGATGGGTCGCTGTGCCAGGCGGCAGCGTTCGTCGTCATCGGCACAACGTAGGCGCTCCGAGCAGAATTGACCGCACACAGTGGCGCTCCATCCATGCCCCTCAGGCCCACCTTTAGCCCGGTAGGCGTCGGAGGTGAGCGTCGAGTTCCCAAGTGGTCCAGCCTGCGTCAGCTTCTACCAGGGTGCGCCCCGGGGCCACGATGACGTCCACTCGGTCCAAGACGTCGGGGCTGAGCCGAACGTCAACGCCAGCCAGCAACTCAGTCAGCTGATCCGGAGTTTTGGGACCAATGATGGCGGAGGTGATGGCGGGGTGCTCGCGCACCCATGCCAACGCCAAAGTGATGAGCGATATACCCGCCTCTCCCGCCAACTCGGTGAGGGCCTCCACGGCGTCGAACTTCAGGTCGGTAGCCGGAGCCATGTGCTCGGCCGAATAGTCGCCTCGCGACCCTTGGGGAGCCGGCATCTTGCGGCGGTACTTGCCGGTGAGCCAACCGCCGTTGAGGGGAGCCCAGGCCAACACACCCACGCCATGGCGACGACAGGTGGGCAACACCGCCTGCTCCACCCCACGGACCAGGATTGAATATGGCGGTTGCTCGCTCACGAATCGCGGCCCATGGTTGCGCTCAGCTGCCCACTGCGCTTCTACGATGAGTTCGGCCGGCCACGTAGAAGTACCGATGTAGCGAACCTTGCCGGACCGCACCAGATCGCCCAAAGTGCCCATGAGATCATCCATATCCACATGCGGATCGGGTCGGTGCACTTGATAGATGTCGATCCAGTCTGTATCGAGGCGACGCAGGCTGCCCTCCACCGCCTCCATCACCCACCTGCGCGACGCACCCCGTTGATTGATCCCCTCGCCCATGGGATTCCAGAACTTGGTGGCCAGCACCACGTCGTTGCGCCGACCGACCAACGCCCGGCCCACGATCTCCTCGGTTTCACCCTGGGCGTACATATCGGCCGTGTCCACCAGATTGACGCCAGAGTCGAGTGCCTGGTTCACCACTCGTAGACACTCTTCTTCGTGACGGTTGCCCCATGCGCCAAGCACCATCGTGCCAAGCGCCAGACTGCTGACCTGCAAGCCGGTGGTGCCCAGGTATCGGTAGTCCATGGCCACGCACAGTAGGGCGGTGGGGCAATTTACTCAACCTTGGCCCGTGGCCCCGATACCGTGTCGGCAATGCGCAAGAACATGATCAAGAAGGGTGACGAGCACCTCCGTTACGAAATTCGCGAGATCGTGGAAATCGCCAATGAGATCGCCCGTATGGGCGTGCCGATGATCTGGGAGAACATCGGTGACCCGGTGGCCAAAGGTGAGCAGATCCCGGCATGGATGAAGGCGGTGGTGGGCGAGGCGGTGAAGGAAGACCGGGTATACGCCTACTCGGCCACCAAGGGCGACATCGAGGCCCGCCAATTCGTGGTGGACCACTTCAGTGATGCGCAGTTGTGCGGCGTGGAGGATGTGATCTTCTTCAACGGCCTGGGCGACGCCATCAACAAGTTGTTTTCCACATTGCCGGCCTCCGCGCGAGTCATCGGGCCCAATCCCACCTATCCGTCGCATGCCACCGCCGAGGCCATCCATCACGGCGGGCACCACATCACCTATCCGTTGCAGTTGGACAACGGCGGTCGCATTGACCTGGTGGAGTTGGAGCGCCAGGTTTTGGCCAACGAGCACATCGTGGGCATCCTGGTGATCAACCCCAACAACCCCTTGGGGGTGGTGCATCCCAGGGAAGACCTGGAAGAAGTGGTGCGCATTGCCCGGGAGAACGACTGCTTCTTGCTGTTCGATGAGATTTATCAAAATCTGGTGTTTGACACGTCCAAGATCGTGAAGCTCTCCGACATCGTGGGCGACGTACCTGCCATCTCCATGAAGGGAGTGAGCAAGGAGATCCCATGGCCGGGCAGCCGCTGCGGTTGGATAGAGGTGTACAACGCCGACAAAGATGAAAACTTCCGGGGTTACATCCACACCATCGTGGTGTCGAAGATGCTGGAGGTGTGTTCCACCACGCTGCCCCAGGTGGTGTTTCCCAAAATCGTGACTCATCCAGAGTTCAAGGGGTTTTTGGCATCTCGGTTGAACAAGTATGCGCGCAGGTTGGCTACGGCGATGGAGGTCTTCGCTGAATGCGACGTGTTGAGTCCGGTGGTGCCCGATGGGGTCTTTTATCTCACGGTGACGATTGACACGAAGCGCTTTCCCAACACTCGGTCGTTGCCTGCGCGCAACGATGACGTTCGCCTGTATCTCGACATGCTGGAGGGAAAGTCGACTCTGCGCACCGACAAGACATTTGCCTATGAGTTGTTGGGTTCTGAGGGCGTCTGCGTGGTGCCGCTGTCCGGATTCTCGTCGCCGGTTGATGGCTTCCGGATGACATTGCTGGAGGAGAACGATGAGTTGTTCGCCGACACGTGTCGTCGTATCCGACGCGGCGCCGAGGCGTTCTTCCTCCCCTAACCCCCAGCCGTCAACTGACCGAACCGGTAGAAATTTTCCTGGCAGGCGAGGGGGTTTTGCTACCGAAATCTGGGTGTTTGAGCGGTTCTCAGCGGGAGCCGAGTACCTCACGGATGACCTTTGCCGTTGACGCGGTGACCGCTGCAAACGCAGCAGCACTCACCGTCGACGCAGCCGACGAACGCACCTTGGCAGTGGCGGTCAGTACCTCCTTGGTCTTGGCGGCAGTAATCCACGGCGCACTCTTCATGGCGGCGCTCAACTCAGTTTCGATACCGGTCAATGGCTCGTCCACCCCCTTGGCCACCGTGTCGTTGCCCCCACTCAA
>JAYVGK010000078.1:0-6212 GCA_043772215.1 Acidimicrobiales bacterium
AAAGTGCTCACGGCACCAAGGCCGACTGAGAATGGTTCGCATTGCTGAGCGGCCCGTCGCAGCTGGCCCATCACTGCGGAAATACTGCGTTGATGGACATTGACCGGCGCCACGATGGTGATGTGTGGGGCTATCCGCTCAACGTTTGGACTTCCCAGCGCCCGGCGGATGCCGCGAAGCTCACTCGACGTTTCTTCATCGAACAGCACCACAATGCCGAGACGACGCTTACTCACGTCGTGATCATCACACCTCGTGGCTGGCGATGACTCCACAGGCCACCAGGCCCACCATCACCATGATGGCGATGAGCGGCGTCTTGGTTGCACTCTGATGGAAGTCACTGATGAGCTGAAACGGGTTGGCCACGAACGGCAACTTCAGCAAACTCACCTTGGATGCGCGGAACGCCGTGAGCTCCCCGAACCGGGCCAGCGACGAAACCACGCTGAACGCTGAGTACAACACGATGATCACGCCGACCCCGATTCGGATCCCGTCACGATTTCGTACTCCGAGGCGCAGCGTCCACGCCACCAGCACCCCAATAAAGATCGGGGCCCACGGCATCTGGGCCTGCAGGTGCACCACGCCTTGGTACCAGGCCCATGATGCAATGAGGCCTACGAGGAGTGCGCCCCCGAGCGAGGCCAGTATCGATGGTCCCTCGCGACGTTTGGACGGCAGTGCACCGTCGCCGTTGACGATGGTGGAAATGGCGGTGCCAGCGGTGGCGTCGAGGCGTTTGTCCAACTTGTTCTGTTGGCGGGGGGTGAGCTTGCGGGCGTCAGGACGGTCCCAGGAGTCCGACACCACTTCGGGCTCATCCGTGCGGCCGGCGGCCGACAGCCACTCCTGAGGGATGTGCATCCACTCCGGGTTGCTTGTCGCCTTCGGAGGCGGGAGGTACTCACCATCACGTTCCAGCGGATCGATGCCCGTTACGCCATCCATTGCGTGTACATCGGCGGATACCAAACCCAGCTTGAGCGAGCAGCTTGAGCAACCAAGCATCCTCAACCAAGCGTGGACGTCCAGCAGGTTGGTGGACACTCAGCACCCCTGCACCACGGCCACAAACCTGCTTCACGTCCACAGTGGCCCGGCCGGGTAGGTGACTAGGTTGACGGGTTTAGTGCGCTGCTACCTCAGCGCCGGCCACGGCCAATCGCGTAGATGCGCGACGAAGTGCTGCGGCAGAGTCAGCGGTCCCTCCGCCAGTCTCGGCGGCAGTCTTGGCCAACCGGGCCCGGGCCACATCGATGTCGGTGGACAATTCGGCCACATCAGACAGGATGGTCACCCGATTGTTGCGTACCTCCACGAATCCTCCGTGGACCGCTGCTTTCACCTCGGTGCCGTCAGGCGTGCGGATGGTGACGGGACCGATCCCGAGCAGACCAAGGAACGGTGCATGTCCGGGGAGGAACGCCGCATCGCCGTCAGCCGGGCGACACACCACGATGGTGGCTTCGCCCGAGTACAGAACGCGTTCGGGCGAAACCAGCTCGACCTGCATGGTGGTGGCCATGGCTCAGCCGCCGATCAGATGTCGCCGCGCTCGAGCTTGGCGGCCTTTTCGAGAACGGTGTCGAGGCCGCCCACATTGAGGAACGCCTGCTCCGGGATGTTGTCCAACTCGCCGTCACACAACTTTTCGAAGCTCTCGATGGTGTCGGAGACGGGCGTGAAGATACCCTCCTGGCCGGTGAAGGCCTTGGCCACGAACATGGGCTGGGACAAGAACTTCTGCACCTTGCGGGCCCGCTGCACCAACACCTTGTCCTCTTCGGACAACTCGTCGATGCCGAGGATGGCGATGATGTCCTGCAACTCCTTGTAGCGCTGCAGGATCTGCTGCACCCGGCGGGCCACGTTGTAATGGCGGTCACCCACCACGTCGGGAGTGAGGATGGTGGACGTAGAGGCCAACGGGTCCACAGCCGGGAAGATACCGAGGGCAGCAATTTCACGGGCGAGGTTGGTGGTGGCATCGAGGTGGCGGAAGGTGGTGAACGGCGCCGGATCGGTGTAATCGTCGGCGGGTACGTATACGGCCTGCAGCGACGTGATGGAGTGACCTTTGGTGGACGTGATGCGCTCCTGTAATTGGCCCATCTCATCGGCCAGAGTGGGCTGATAGCCCACGGCCGACGGCATACGGCCAAGCAGCGTGGACACCTCGGAACCAGCTTGGGTAAAACGAAACACATTGTCCACAAACAGCAGCACGTCGAGGTTCTGCACGTCCCGGAAGTACTCGGCCATGGTGAGCGCCGATAGCGCAACGCGCAGGCGCACGCCGGGAGGCTCGTCCATCTGGCCGTATACGAGGGCGGCGTTGTCGATGACGAACTTGCCCTCCTCACCGGTGGACGTCTCCTTCATCTCCAGCCACAGGTCGGTGCCCACACGGGTCCGCTCGCCCACACCGGCGAACACGGACACGCCACCGAACTCCTTGGCCACCCGGGTGATCATCTCGAGGATGAGCACCGTCTTGCCCACGCCGGCACCACCAAACAGGCCAATTTTGCCGCCCTTGACGTAGGGCTCGAGCAGATCAACCACCTTGATACCGGTGTCGAACATTTCCCTCTTGGGCTCGAGGGCATCGAAGTTGGGAGCCTTGCGGTGAATGGCCCAGCGCTCGGTGACGCCCTCCAGCGGCTTGCCTCCGGTGTCGAGCGGTTCGCCCAGTACGTTGAACACGTGGCCCTTCACCACATTGCCCACGGGCACCGTGATGCCCTCGCCCAACTGGCGCACCACGGCACCACGCTTGAGGCCGTCGGTGGGCTTCATGGCAATGGCCCGTACCCGATTCTCACCGATGTGCTGGGCCACCTCGGCCCGGATCTCCTCGGTTTCTCCGGCGGTGACAAGGGTGAAGACCAACACGTGGTTGATCTCTGGCAGCGAGCCCGCAGGGAACTCCACATCGACCACAGGGCCGGCGATGGAGACGATGCGTCCCTCTTGGAGAATGGTGGCTGGTTCGGTGATGGTCATGACTGGTTGCTCCGTGCTCGTGTGCTTCAGTCGGCCTGATAAGCGTGCGAATGGGTGTGGTTGCGGGCACCGAACATCTCGGTGGCGTTGATGTTGTCGGCCAGAAGATCGGTTTTGCTGGCCCCGGAGGACTTGAGAGCCTCAGCGCCGCCCACGATTTCCATGATCTCGGTGGTGATGGAGGCCTGACGGGCCTCGTTCATCTTGCGGGACAGGCTCTTGATGATTTCGCCGGCGTTGTCGGTAGCCGACTTCATGGCCCGCTGGCGCCCGGCATGTTCGGACGCAGCAGAATCCAAGAGGGCGGCGAACAGTCGGCTTTCCACGTAGCGGGGCAACAGACTGGCCAAGATCACGCCGGGCTCGGGCTCGAACTCGTACCCCGCTCCAGTTCCCGTCCCGCCTTCACCTGGCGATTCGCCGGAGGTGTCACCGAGTTCGATGGGCATGAACCGGCGGAGGGTGGAGCGCTGAGAACCAGCGGAGAGGAATTGGGTATAGGCCAATTCCACGCTGTCGATTTCCCCAGCGTCGAAGCGGGGCACGATGGAATGGGCCACTCTTCGAGCGTCTTCATACGACGGACTCTCGGAGAAACCTCGGAACGTCTGGTCGATGGTGTAGCCCCGAAAGCGGAAGTAATCCTCCACTTTCTTGCCCACGCAGATGAGCACATACTTGCGGCCCTTGGCCACGTCAGCCTGCAATGCCCGCTCGGCCAAACGAATCACCGACGAGTTGTACGCACCGGCCAGGCCACGGTCGCCCGCTACCACCACATAGGCCACCGTGCTGACGTTGTCACGGGCCGTCAACAGCGGTTGGCCCGCCCCGGCGCCGGAAGCGGCCAGGCTGCGGATGACAGTGGTGATCTGATCAGCGTATGGGCGCGCCGCCAGAACGCGCTGCTGCGCCTTCACAATCCGGGTGGCAGCAATGAGCTCCATGGCGCGGGTGATCTTCTTGGTTGACTGCACGCTCTTGATACGGCGGCGCAGAACTCGCTCTTGTCCTCCAGGCACGGTGTCCTCCTTTCCCTAACTCGTGGGGGAATGCGCTACGAACCGGTGGTGAAGCGGTCCTTGGCACCGTTGATGGCGGACTTCATCCGCTCATCGTCGGGCAGCTTGCCGGTGGTCCGGATGTCGTTGAGGATGTCGGTGTGCTGGGCCCGGAAGGTGTCGAGCAGATGCTTCTCGAAGGGCCGAACGTCCCTCACCGCGATGTTGTCGAGGTAACCGCGCGTGCCGGCGTAGATGGACACCACCTGCTCCTCCACTCGCAACGGGGCAAACTGGGCCTGCTTGAGGAGCTCCACCAAGCGATAGCCACGATCCAACTGGGCCTGGCTGACTTTGTCGAGCTCCGAGCCGAACGAGGCAAACGCTTCGAGCTCACGGAACTGAGCCAGGTCGATCTTCATGGACCCAGCCACGGCCGACATGGCCTTGATCTGGGCCGAGCTGCCCACCCGAGACACCGAGATGCCCACGTTCATGGCGGGACGCACACCGGAGTTGAAGAGGTCGAGGTCGAGGAACACCTGGCCGTCGGTGATGGAGATGACGTTGGTGGGGATGTAGGCCGACACGTCGCCGGCCTTGGTCTCGATGATGGGAAGTGCCGTACACGAGCCGCCGCCCATCTCGTCGCTCAGCTTGGCCGAACGCTCCAGCAAACGGCTGTGAAGATAGAACACGTCGCCGGGATACGCCTCACGGCCCGGTGGGCGACGCAGCAACAACGACATCTGACGGTATGACTCGGCCTGCTTGGACAGGTCGTCGTACACGATGAGGGCATGTTCCGCGTTTTCCATCCAGTGCTGGCCAATGGCCGAGCCGGTGAACGGGGCCAGGTACTGGAACGGCGCCGGATCAGACGCCGGGGCGTTCACGATGACCGTGTATTCCAGGGCGCCAGCCACATCGAGGGCGCGCACCGTCTCGGCCACGGTGGAACCCTTCTGCCCGATGGCCACATAGATGCACTTCACCCCCAGACCTTTTTGGTTGATGATGGTGTCGATGGCCACAGCCGTCTTGCCCGTTTTGCGGTCGCCGATGATGAGCTCGCGCTGGCCCCGGCCGATGGGGGTCATGGCGTCGATGACCTTGATACCCGTTTGTAGGGGCTCCTTCACCGGCTTGCGCTTCACGATGCCGGGGGCCTGCACTTCCACCAAACGAATGATGGGGTTGGAAATGGGCCCCTTGCCATCAATGGGCTCGCCCAGGGCGTTGACCACACGACCCAGCAGCCCGTCCCCCACCGGCACGGACAGAATGCGTCCGGTGGCGCGTACCGATTGGCCTTCTTGGATGTGGCCCACGTCGCCGAGCACAACCGAACCAATGGAGTCCTCGTCGAGGTTCAGCGCCAAGCCGAGGGTGCCGCCCTCGAACTCGAGCAACTCGTTGACGCCGACCCCGGGAAGGCCCGAGATACGAGCAATGCCGTCGCCCACCTCCACAATGCGACCAACCTGCTCGGCCACCACCGACGGATTGAACCCCTCAAGGCTCTTACGTAGTGCTGCGGTGATGTCATCGGTGTTGATGCTGAGTGCGGGAGTTGCTGTTTCAGCCATGGTTCTCGTGTCTTCTCTCGGCTGGATTGGTTCGGGTGACTGGAGATGAGCAGCGCGGGGTTGAACGGAGTGATCCGAGGATCAGACCGTTTCCTTCAGCTGCTCCAAACGATGACGGATGGTGCCGTCGATGACGGTGTCTCCCACGGTGGTGACCACGCCGCCGAGCACCGTGGGGTCTACCAAGAAAGTGAGCTCCACTGCTTTGCCGGTGCTCTTGGACACGGCGGCGGTGAGACGTTGCTGCTGCTCCAACGACAGGGGGTGAGCGGATCGGACCTCTCCCGCAGCGCGTCCCTGCTCACTGGCCGACAACTGGCGCAACTTGGTCACGATGCCTGCCATGTCTTTGGCGCGACCCGCACCCACCACGAAGCTGACCGCATTGACCGTGACCGGATGGGCCTTACCGCCGAGCAGTTCGGCCACCACAGTTTGGCGGCGCTCCACGGGGATCATCTGATCCGCCAGGGACCGCTGCAGCTCCGGTGACGACTCCAATGCCTGGGCAAAGGAAGCTAACTCCGAGACCACGGGACCAGCGGCCCCCTCGGCTGATGCCACCTGGAACAGGGCGGCTGCGTAACTGTCTACTGCGCTCATGTTCTCG
>JAYVGK010000079.1:0-12984 GCA_043772215.1 Acidimicrobiales bacterium
AGCCCGCCTCAACGCCGCCAAAACGTCCGGATGAACGGCGATGTTTGGGTGATGAACAACAATGCCGTGGTGAGGTTGGAGCAGCGACATGGCCTCTACCAATGAACGGCAGTCATCGAGGGGTCCGAGGCCCAGTTCGGTGATGCCCACCAGCGTCACGTTGCTCGCCGCCCTGCGATCCCCAAGAGGTTCTCAAGCGCTACTCGAAGAAGAGAGGCGTAGGCGTGTCGATGGGCTGGTTGACGTTTGACGACGCTGAATACCCAACGTAGTGCGGAGTCAGTGGCGACATAGATATCATAGGCACGCGTATGATTACGGGGAGTCGTATGAAACATGCGACCCGACTCGTAACTCACCAGCAAAGCATTGCCGATGTTCTTGCGCGCACTGTGTCCAAGGTCGTGGATCACCGACCAACGCGGTTCCATAACCACGGTCATGCCCGCCCGAGACGCCCGCAGACAGAGGTCTATGTCTTCATAGAACATGAAGTAGCGCTCGTCGAATCCGCCGAGTTCATCAAAGCGGTGCCGTTCAATCGCCAATGCGCCTCCGCCTACAAACCCTTTCCCGTGGGGGGCAGGCGACTTTCCTCGCAACCAGCTCCTACGCATTTCTTCCAATACGCCGAAGCTGCGGCCATACGCCCCCAACGCCTTGCCAGCACTGGTGCGTTGTGCCGCTCCGACAACCAAACCGGTCGATGGACCAAGTTCTCCCCATGGCCATTCGATGATGGTGGCATCCGGGTTGAGGAACACCAACCAGTGGGCATTGGAGGTTCGGGCAAGGGCATTGCAGCTGGCGGCGAAGCCGGGATTGTGCGCTGCCGTGATATGGCGAATAGTGAGGCCCGTAGAGTCGGCTGCTCGACGTGCTGGCTCGATGCTGGTTGATCCCGGACCGTTGTCACATACTGCCACCGACGAACCAGGGATGAGCATTGCGCTTCGGACCGCCTGCGCTATGCAGTCTTGGCTGCGGTAGGCAACGATGCACACCTCGGTGGTTGGTTGCATCGGCGTCACACGATCAAAGATCTTCGACGAATCGTGGGGCGCGTTTGGCGAAGAAGCGATAGCCGAGTCCGAAGACCACCACCGAGATCACGGTGAGGCTGGCCATTGTGGTGAGGCCGGGAAGGCGGATGTCGTAAAAACAGTTTCGGAAAGCCATGGCAAATCGGGCCATGGGGTTGAGGTTCATGATGGTGCGCAGCCTTGCGTTGGTGACCAGCGACAGCGGGTACACGATGGGCGTCATGAAGAACAACGCCTGCAACACAATCGTGGTGATGTACGCAACGTCTCGGTATCGAATATTGACAGCGGCCAGGAAGAGCCCCACACCCAGCGTGAACAGTGTCTCGAGGATGATGAGATACAAGATCACGGGGATCAACTGCAGCATGAAGTGCCCGGTGACGAGAATGAGAGCGATCAACACTCCGAACTCGATGAGCAGTGATACGCCAAGGGCGAGAACCGCAGCCGTCGGCACCAATTCTCGGGGAAAGTACACCTTGGTCATCAACTGACCGGAGCCGAGGAGGCTGCTGATGGCCGTACCCGTGCCCAGGGCGAAAAAGTTCCACGGCAACACCCCCGCTAAGAAGTAGATGCTGTACACCTTGATGCCGCTCGGGTCACCCACCGGTGCCCGGCTTTTGAAGATGATCAAGAACACAAAGGTGTAGATGGCCGTATTCATGGCTGGGTTGAGCATGGACCAGCCCCAACCGAGGATAGAGCGCCGGTAGCGCGCCCGCAGTTCGCGCTGCGTGAGGTTCCACAGCAGCTCTCGGTTTTCGTACCCGACCTTGAGCCCTCGAAACATCGACCGGGACCTTAGTCCGATGGCCATGTCCAAGTCGCGCACCGTCAATCGCTATGGTTCCACGTCGTGCCTGCCGCCATCACGGTTGACGACGTGTCAAAGGCCTTCAAGGTCTTTCACGAGCGCAACCAATCATTGAAGGCCGTGGTGATGCGCCGTAACCGCATCCGCTTCGATCAGTTCTGGGCGCTGCACAATGTCAGCTTCGAAGTACCCCACGGCAGCACGTTCGGAATTGTTGGATCCAACGGGTCGGGAAAGAGCACCACCCTCAAGATCCTGGCTCGTATCCTCGAGCCCGATGGGGGCAAGGTCACCCTCGATGGCCGAGTGTCGGCCTTGCTGGAACTCGGATCGGGCTTTCATCCGGATCTGTCGGGCCGAGAAAACATCTTCTTGAACGGCGCCATTCTCGGGATTGGTAAAAAGCAATTAGCGGCCAAGCTGGACGACATTGTGACGTTCGCTGGGCTGGAGAAGTTCATCGACAACCCAGTGAAGACGTACTCATCTGGGATGTATGCACGCCTCGGATTCTCTGTGGCCATCAACGTAGACCCCGACATTCTGCTCATCGACGAAGTGCTGGCGGTGGGCGATGAGTCGTTCCAACGTAAGTGTGCGGAGAAGATAGAGGACTTTCGGGCCAGTGGTCGCACGGTGGTCATCGTCACCCATGCCATGGGTCAGGTTCGCTACCTCTGTGATCATGGGGCATGGATTGACAAAGGCACACTGCGGGCACTGGGTCCCGTTGATGACGTGGTCAACGCCTACGTGGCAGATATCCACACCGACACGGTGATCGACGACCAGGGTCGCGCCCGGTTTGGTAGCGGTGAGGTGCGACTGGAGAAGGTGGAGCTCATCAGCGGGCCGCAAGGTGTAGGCGCCATGGCTGCTACCGGAGAGCCTGTGACGTTTCGTTTGCATATGGAAGGGTCCGGTTCGGTGCCCCACCCTGTACTCAGCTTGGAGATCTGGCGCACCGATGGAGTGCACGTGACCACGCTCAGTACCCTGCGAACCTTTGACATAGCTGAGTTGGCGGGCGGCAGCATCGTTGATCTGCATGTGCCGGCCTTGGCCATGCTTCCTGCCACGTACGAGATGCGGGTCACCATTGCCGACGAATCCGGGCAGCATGTGGTTGATCGGCTCAACGATGCCGGGCGCTTCGACGTAGTTACCCACCACAACGGAGTGGCTGACGGACTGTTGTGGATGCCGGTCGGGTGGTCGAGCAAGGAAGCCTTGTAGTTCGGCGGCCCATCCGCTTGGCCGACGGATCGGCTGACCTAAGGTGTTGCGGTGCCGGACTTCTCCCTGATGGCCGAAGCGTTGCCCAAGAACACAGCGGACGTTGCGGGATATTTCTGGCTTCGTGAGTCCAATGTCCTTGACCTGGCCACTCAGGTCGCTGAATGGACGCTCATCTATCCGGACGCCCCCTGCGTCGTCATCGGCAGGGAGCGGACCGCACACTTGGCGCCCCCGGCAGCGACGTTCCGTAGCGTTGAATCGATTTTGAAGGGTCACCTTCATCCGCAGGCAGTTCGGCCGGACGACGAATTCGCAGTGTGCCGGACGGTAATCGGTGCATCGTCGACGGAAACGGTTGCTCTTGGGGTATTCTTCCGCCCGGGGCTGTATCTATCTGGTCCCTTGACCGACCTTGTGGCGCGAGCGGCCAGCAGCGATGCGGTGATTTGCTTTCAAAGGCGCCCAATGGGATCCACCAACCGCTTCGCTTACGCAGAGTCATCTGTTGAACGTGGGTCCTTCCTCGATGACGTAATTGCTCTGCGATTTGCGGCTCCCGTCGCCAAGCTCGTGTACGACAACGTTATCGGCAGTTGCGCATCCACCATTGCGCGACCCATGTGGGCGGTGGCCATAGAGGTTCTCATCGCTCTGCAGTACGAGGGTGATGGTCGGGTGGCCTCGTCTCCGGACACCATTGTCGACTGGTCCAGCTACTGCCGAGCCAAAGATGGTGATGACGTTGATTTTAATGCGGTATGCGTGCGTACCAATGAGGTGAATCAGTACGTGGAAGCGCCGGAGAATCAGAAGCGGCGGATGGTCGATCACGACGACTTCTACGTGGGCCATCGCGTTCACAGCATTGCGGCCATCGCCGACCACTTGGCCCTGCGTGCTTTGCTCGGCACTGAGGTGCCACCATCAGTCAAATTTCCACTACGAGACCGACGCGAAACCACCCTCGCCGACATTCGTCGCAATATTGACCCGTTCGCTAGCCGTTGGACTGCGCCTGACGGCCTTGATTTCACTGCTTGGCTCAGCGAACAATCATCGGCGGGGGTCACTCGCTTTTCGGAGATGGTGATGTTTGCCCATCCTGACCTAGCTCCCCGGTCGATGGAGGAACTCGCTGACCCGTCCCGATTGCAGCGTTGGGCGCAGTCTTTGCAAGCAGGCCGAATGGGTATAAATCCCCAGTCCCCATCCTTGGTTCTGCGCGAAGTAGCAACCTCCAATGGACCTACACACCAGCCATCGTCGTATCTCGGTACTCGATTGTCCATGCGCAAAACGGCTGTAACCCCACATCTACGAACTATCAGAGCCCAGAGCCGAGCAGCTGCCATCATCTTGGCGCCCTATCCCCTGCGCAAGTTTGCAGTGCAGAGAAGATCCGGCAAGTCCCATGACAACATGAAAGCGGCAGGCCGCTTTGGAAGCCGTCCGTTGGAAGGCCTAAATGTCATCGGTCCGTATCGGAATCTCAGCGGCCTGAGCGTGGCCATGAAGGCCAGTCTGGCCGCACTCAATCGACTTGGAGTGCCGTTCGACATTTGGGACACCAGTGACTTTTTGCCCACCAAAACCACCCCGCCCGATGTCCCACTGCGGTACCAGTCTCCGGGTGATGTGACACTGCTGCACCTCAACATCAACGAGGTTCTCCCAAAACTCTCCGCCGACCTCCGCTACGGAATTGGTGGGCGCTACAACATCGCCTATTGGTTCTGGGAAACAATAACGATGCCGCCCGAATATGAGCGTGCGTGCGGTCTGTTACGTGAGGCTTGGTGCGCCACCCAGTTCATTGCCGAAATCATGGAACGAAGAAGCGTGAAGTCGCAGGTAGTTGGACTCCCCTACACCTTGCCCCTCGAAACTGAGGTAGTACTCAATGACGAGATGCAGAGAACGGATGTGTTCAAAATTTGTTTCGCCTTCGACTGCTACAGCTCAATCGAGCGTAAGAACCCCATGGGTCTCATCGATGCCTTTACCAAGGCCTTCGGTCGACGTACTGATGTGCGACTCATCCTTAAGGCAGGAAATCTCCTCAAGTTTCCTAGATTCCGCGCTCATCTAATGAGTATTGCGCAGGGCAATGGAAACATTTCGATCTACGAGCAGTCCATGGATCGACGTGCGCTCAACGGCCTCATCGCAGGTTCAGATCTCTACGTCAGCCTCCATCGCTCGGAAGGGGTGGGCTTGACGCTGTTAGAGGCGATGGCCTTGGGGACGCCGTGTATGGCCACCAATTATTCTGGCAATGTCGACTTCATGGATTCCACAAATTCTGTGCTGGTACCCGGGGCGATGGAGACCACATACGAACAACACGGTCCGTATCCACCAGGAACCGTGTGGTGCAAACCTGACGGTGATTTTGCGGTGGACGCCTTAAGGAGCGCAGCTGCAGGGTCAGTCGATTTCGCAATGAAGATAGTGCGCGCCAAACAGGCAGCCGCCGAGTTTTGCGACCCTGAACGCTATATCTCTCATGTCAGTACCGGCTTCAGGCGGTTGGAAGTCCTCGGATAGATGACGTTTAACAAAGGCCGCTCTCGGTCCGACGCTCTGTTGTTACTTGCAAGCGTGGCCATGGTCTTATATCTCATCACAGTGGCCTTTGATGGGTTGTGGCGCGGTCATATTCATACGGGGGACACTGACAATCTGGTGGCAGGTGCACGCACCGCATTGGATTGCCTCGACCAAGGTGTCACCAGGAACTGTGGGTTAATCACGGGTACATTCCACACCATGACATACCCGTATCCTCTGTTGCAGTACCTGGTTGCTGCTCCATTCATCCGGTTGCACGCACCCGACGCCACTGTTGTGTATTGCTTGGCCGTGGTGAGTCTTCTGGCCTTCTGTGTGTGCATCTTGGTGATGTGGCGAGCCACGCGCTTAGCTCCTTCACTTCTGCGAGTCCTGGCTGTTGCGGCCATCGTGGGGAGTTCGGCGGCGTACCAATCCACGTCCGGGTTTGGGGAGATGATTGGTGCCTGCGCCATACTTGTTGCCTGCGCCACACTGTTGGGAAACAAGTGGAAGTGGACATTTCTAACGGCATTTTGCGCCTGCATCGCCAAAGAAACCGTGTGGCCGTTTTTGCTACTGATGGTAATTTACGCCGCCGTTCGTAACCGTAAGTCTCCTGGGGTCCGGAAAAGTATCGGGCTGGCCACCTTGGGAGTGGCAACTGCAGTGCTTTCCAATAGCATTTTCAACATATTCCGGTTTGGCAGCGTGGTAAACCGCCAGTATTTGGAACAGCAGTTTCGGACTACACCAAATTCGAGGGTTTTCCAATACTCCGCTGCGGTGTGGTTTTCCCCCAGCTCAGGAATTCTTCTGTTCTGGCCGATTTTCACGGTAATTTTGGTATGGACAGTCACGCAGAGGCTACGCAACGCAGCGGCTGCTACCGGAACTGAAAAGTTTCAAGATCTCTTGATCGTGATGTTCATCGGAGGGTTGTCGCTGAGTCTTGCCTTGTGGTTTACCCCGTTTGGGTGGATTGCGTTCGGGCCTCGCTTAGCCGTTCCATTCATGCCGGCGCTGGTGCTGTTGCTGGTTGATCGATGGCGCGACTCAGAGCAACTTGTGAGGAGCAAACGTGGTCGAGTTGCTTTGCTCGTGGTGTCGGAGCCTCTGGTAGTGCTGGGCCTATTTTTAGCGGTCAGCCCGTGGTCGTGGTGGCCAGCGGTGGTACGTCTGATGGCTCCGACGGGTACGTGTCCCTTGATGACTCAGTTGGTGCTTTCAGATAGTCCCCGACGGTATTATTCGTGCGCCGAACGCTTTATGTGGCGCGTCAGCGATCCGGTCTTGGGACGTGTGTTGGAGTTGCACTCGGCTGGGAGCTGGATTGCGTTTTCCGCCGCAGTTGTATCGCTACTTAGCGCATGTGGTTGGGCGCTCATGTCGAACGCGAACTCAGAGCGGGCAATCGAAGCCGCCGTCCAGTTGGAGAGTACCGGATGATGCAGTACATCGCTCTGGCACCGTCGTGCCAACTGATCTTCTTCCCCTCTTCGTAAGTTCGGCCAGCGTAGGAGATGCCCACCTCGTAGAGCCGCCAGTGTCCTGCTGCGACCTTTGCTGTTATCTCGGGCTCAATCCCAAAGCGGTTCTCTTCAAGCTCAAATGAACGAAGAACGTCTCGACGGAATGCTTTGTAGCATGTCTCCATGTCGGTGATGTTGAGGTTCGTGAACATATTTGAAACGAGCGTCAGTAGCTTATTACCAAGAGAATGCCAAAAATAAAGAACGCGATGAGCTTCACCAGACATGAACCGTGATCCGTAGACAACGTCAGCCCGGTTGTCCAACAGCGGCGCAATCATTTTCTGATACTCGGACGGGTCGTACTCCAAGTCTGCATCTTGGACAATGACATATTCCGAAGACGCTTCCGCAAAACCCCGGCGCAGCGCTGCACCTTTACCTTGATTGGGTGCTTGCAAGATCACCTTGACCCGAATGTCTGCCGAGAGTTCCTGGAGAATCACTCGTGTTCCGTCGGTGGAGCTGTCGTCCACGATGATGAGCTCAGCCACCACCGTCGACGCCAACACGCGGCGAACAATCTCACGTATGGTATTTGTTTCATTGAAGCACGGCATGACCACGGTGAGACAAGTACTCATCGCCAAACTGTACCGGAGGGTAGGATGGGAAATGCCTGTTTACGTGACGCAATTCGCGATGACGCATGACTGGGCGTGGATGGAGAGTATTGGATGAGCGCTGGTGAGGTGTACTTGGGCTCGGATGTGCTCCGAGCCCTAGAGGGGGCCCGTCGATACAACAATGCAGTGCAGTCATTGTTAGCGTCGGTCCTAATCCCTGCGGGTCGGGTGCTGGACTTCGGAGCAGGATCTGGCGAGTTTTCTCGACGCCTGCGTGCGATGGGTGCTGATGTGGTCTGTGTGGAACCGGATTCTTTGCTACGCCAACGTCTCATACGAGAGGGTTTTGTGGCGTTCCGCTCCCTTGATGATTCAACTGGCATGTTTGACATGGTGGTTATGGTGAACGTCTTGGAACACATTGAGCATGACGAGGTCCTGCTTACACAATTGGCCCGGAGGATGGCTCCCGACGGACGGCTGTTTATTTTCGTACCAGCCTTGCAAATTCTGTATTCCAGATTTGACTCGCTCATTGGTCACTTCAGGAGGTATTCGGCAGCAGGCCTGGCCCAAGTCGTGACAGGCGCAGGGTTCGAGGTGAACTACATACGCTGGTTCGACAGCCTCGGTGTGTTAGCAGCACTGGGATTCAAAGTACTGAAGCGGACAGAGCCCACTCCAGCCGCTGTTAGCGGGTACGACCGATTTCTGTTTCCGATATCACAACTTACAGATCGCGTATTGAATCGGTTTGTTGGCAAAAATCTTTACTGCGTCGCATCCCTCAAAAGTAATCATCAAGAGCGGGTTTGATCCCGTAGTTTGCGCAACGGTGATAACGCTCTCCATGATGCCGACGCATACACCAAAGCCAACTCTTCTGACGCCGCTTGGAGAGCAGTCGCTGTGGACGTCAATGAATCCGTCAGTGTTGTCACCGACGCAGTGAGTGTCGCCACTTGGGCCTCTGCGGCCAAACGGTGAGCGACCTCCTGGTTTCGCTCCTCCATCACTCGGCGCAAAGCCCCCTCTGCTCCGACCATCGAAACGGAGAGGCGTGCAGGATCGTTGGTCATCACCAAGTCGCTCACACATCCATCACCTACGAGGTTCTGGTGGAGGAATGTGACGGTGTCACCGACTGTGATTCGTCTCAGTAAGGGGCCACTGCCGTCTTTGCTCACCATGAAAATGTCGGAGAACTGGGTGAATAGCCACTGGAGGAAACTACGGGGGTTGACTTCTCCATAGGCGAGTTGGCAGTAGCTGTTGAACTCCATGTACACAAGGGGATGGTGGACAGCCAGTACCTCGGTGGCACCACGAAGAACAGGCCATTCGTGCCCCTCTACGTCGATCTTGATGAAGTCGACTGCCTTTAAACCAAGGGTGCGTACCAAGTTGTCGACTGTATTTGCCTCCACAGCAACGGCCCCGTCAGTGGCCAAGTGCCCGTAGGCGGAGTCTTCGGCAAAATTCACCGTGCCCGGTTGGTCACTGATGGCGAGCTGATGGGGGTGCACGTTGACGAGGTTGTTTCGACGGCAATTCGCTTCGAGTTCTTCAAATACCTTCGGGCCGGGCTCGAACGCAAATATGTTGCCAGCGTGCACCACACTGCTCATGATTGCTGCAGTCATACCGATGTTTGCTCCAACATCGAGCACCGTGTAATCGGGTCGAAGGAAACAGGTTGAGAACGCTGCGTACTGCGACTCGAAGTTGTCCTGAATCCCAAGGAAGTAGGTGTCGTTCGGCGAGACTCCTGATATGTCGAGTCGTTGCAGTCTTGTGCCGACCAGAACGCTCTTCATTGCCTCATCTGGCATCGTTAGACCTTTCGGTGGTGCGGCGTAGTGACCAGAGGGGGATACTACCTAGGACTTGCCGTCAGTTCGCGTAGGGTCGAGGCGTGACGAGGACAGCATCACCTTCCGCCGCAGTTCCCAGCTCCATGGTGGACATGGCACTGACCGTGGCCTTGGTATTGGTGGGCGGCGTAACGGGCATTTACTACCGTGCGCGAGTGTTGCGATCGCCGGTTTTGTTTCTCAACGGGGACGAGGCCGTCACTGGGATCGCCGGGGACCTGATCAAACTCGGCCATTTGCCGGTTGTGACTCCTGGCAACGCGTATGGCGGCACCACCGAATCGTTTCTGTTTGCAGCGTCGAACTGGCTGCCTGTGGATCGTTTCCTGCTGCTGAAGTGCTGTTCGGTTGTCCTCTGGTTGGTCGCTGCTGTTCTTGTCGGTTGGACCGCCGGCCTGCTAGCGGGTCGTTTGGCAGGGTTCCTAGCCGGATCCGTGGTGTGGGTATGCGGTGGCGCCATGATCGTATTGTCCAGTCAGGCATACCTGGGTTACTCGAGCGGTTTGGCCTATGTGGCCGGTTGCTACCTGGTAGCAGTCCGATACATCGATGCTTCGGTTGGAAGCCGGAGGTTCGATGTCAGATTGATATTGCTCGGCTTTTTGGCTGGCTTGGCGGTGTGGTCTCATCCGATGTTCATATGCGCCACCGCACCCTTGACACTGACGGTAGCGGTGGTCGGCTTTCGCCGATCGAAAATGTCGCCCCTCCTGATTGGTGCTGGTGGGCTTGTCGCCCTTGCCCCGTACTTCGCATGGAATGCCGCCAACGGATGGCCTGCGTTGGAAACGCAACCCGTTCCATTCCCGTCCACTTACCTCCAGCGGCTGCGGATTTTTTTCACTCAACTCTCGCCGCGCGGATTGGGACTGCGCGGATTTGGCGGTCGATGGAGTTGGGGTACTTCGGGCCGGGTCGCCTACGCAGTGTTGATTCTGTTGGCCTTCATCGGAGTCGTGAACCTCGTCCGCTCCGGTCGTACATCGGCCCGCATGGTTGCCGGTGGGGCGATTCTGATTTTTCCGTTGATGGCACTGTTCCCGTCATTGGTGTTCTTTGCCGACGGTCGATATTTCATCAACGTTCTGGTTGCGTGGGCGGTGCTGTGTGCAGTTGGACTCGAGTCGCTGGTGCGAAGGGTTCCGTGGTCGGTGGCGCTTTGCGTGGTGGCGATTCCCGTGTCTGGATTCATCTTCAACAGTGCGTTCTTGGACAACATCATTGGGACCCAATGGGGTGATCCAGAGGCGCCAGTGCGATCAGTTCTGGCCGAGTTGGACAAGCGCCAAGTCCATGCGGTGTTCGGCAGCTACTGGGTGACGGGGCGAATTGCCCTGCTATCCGAAGAGCGCGTGGCTTCCGAGAGTCTGTATCCGTTAGAACGCTTTCCGGGGTTGGCCGCCGAGTCTCGGGCGGTGAGCATTAGGCGACGGGCGGCGGTGTTCCCCATTGACGACGAGCGGGCTACCTTGCTGCCATTGCCTGTTGTCGATTACGACAGGCGAGTTTTCGGCAACATTGTGGTGTACTTTCCGAAGCCCTGACGTTACTTGCGCGGCCTGCTTTTCAGGAATCTGAATCGAAGCACCAATACAATCATTTCAAATCCCAAGGTGATGGTTTTGGCCAGGTCTCCCGTCACCGAACTGGTTCCCACCCGAGGAAGATAGCGAACTGGCACCTGGGTTAGCGGAACTCGTTGGCGAACGAGATGAAGCATCATCTCGAGTCCGAAGGATGACTCGTGTCTTTCGAAGTCTGGAGTGATCTGATCTATGACGGAGCGGCGCATCACCCGGAATGTGCATCCCACATCGCTGAGTGAAACCGTATTGAACAAGACCTCCACCAGTTTGGCCACCGCCCAGTTCCCGTAACGCAGAAACAACCCCATGTTGGCGCCCTCGTAGATGAAGGTTTGCACGGTCCTACTACCGAGCACTGCATCGGAGTCCGACAAGAAGGGCAAGAGTTTCCATAGATCGGCTGGTTCAAACGTTCCGTCCGGTTCACAAATCACCACGAGATCTGCATTGCCCGTTTCGGCCAAACCTCGCTGGATGGCTGAGCCATAGCCTTGGCGACGCTCATGGATTTCACGGGCCGACGTACCGTAGACAGCCTCAGAAGTTCCATGGGCGGCGTTGTTGTTCACCACCACGATGTCGTCGACGATCCCCAGCTGTTCGAAGCCTCGCACCACCGCTTGGATGGACAACGCCTCGTTGTACGTCGGAAGCACTACCGCCAGCCGAAGGCCTTGCCACATGACTACGTCCTCCGACGGTTGATCGATTGAAACAAGTGAGCGTACCGTCAACTCTCACCAGTTCGCCGGACTCCCACATGGGCCTGCGCTCGTCCGCTGCGCTTCCGTGCTCGGCGTCTTCGCTGTTCCTTCGTCACGACGACGACTCACGTTCGGCGCGCTACCACCAGCATCTGCCCCGCCAAGGGCCGATAGGGGAGACGGAGGTACAGCGGAACCAGGCGGTAGCCGAATGAGAGTCGAGACTGCATCGAAAACGGCAGGAACCGGGCCTCCACGCGTTCAATAATAAATCCCCTACTGGCAACGTGGTCACGGAGTGAGGTATCTGTGAAGATCGTGCGGTGGGTGTAGTCATCGAAGTACCGGCGCGGGGCCAGCCGAAAGTTCGGCTGGATCAGGATCACCCTTCCGGACGGCTTCAGTACGCGCAAAATTTCATCCAACGTGCAATCAACCTGAGCGTGACTGAGGTGCTCGAAAAAGTTGGACGCCAACACTGTGTCTACGCTTGAGCTTTCGAACGCCGAAAGGTCGGTGGCGTCTCCTACATGCGTTTCCACACCGGCCGCAGCCTGACGGGGCAGTGAGGGACTGATGTCGATGGCCACCCGTCGGTCCGCCTTCAACGCATTCGACAGATCGCAGTATCCGGCCGCCAATTCCAGGGTGGTACCAGTACGAGGAATCCACTTACTGAGGTAGGAGGCAACTGCGGCCCAGACGGCGGCGCGTTTGGGATCATGCGTGTAGCGCACTGTTTCGTAACTGACGTCTTGGACCATCAGCCCAAGCGTGCCACGTCTGCGTCCTCCCCGGGGGCATTGCCCACCTCGCCAGTTCGGGACAGCCTGGCCAACATTGGACCGTAGTGATTCAGCCACGGTTCGGCATCAATTCCTCCGATGACCACCGAGACGGGCTCCCCATTGAGAAATGCTCGATCCTTCATCGTGCCGTACACCGAACATCCGGCGCGAGCAGCGACCGAGGCGAACAACTCAAAGTTTGGTTCCAGACTGGCGAAATACACACGACGAAGACCCCAGGTGACAAAGCACCGTCGGAGGAACAATCCCATCCCTTCCAAT
>JAYVGK010000080.1:0-6221 GCA_043772215.1 Acidimicrobiales bacterium
CAGGGCACACGCTTGAAGCTGGTTGGCGATGCATTTGCCACACGTCACTTCGACCTACACGACCAAACCAATTTCGCTCTGACGCTTCTCGCCTATCTCGATCCGGTGACCCATTTCAAACTGTCCTTCGACCGCAGCCGCTTCGACGACGCATCAATCGAGCGAGTACGCGCCTTGTTCGAGGAGATCCTCGAAGCCGTAGTGGCCGCTCCCGATGGTCGACTCGACGAGCTGACATCGGTGTCGGCCGGTGAGCGTCACCTCTTGGCTGAATGGAACAACACCCGGCGCGATTACCCCGCTCAATCGTGCATTCATGAGTTGTTCGAAGCGCAAGTTGCCCTCACCCCTGATGCCATCGCCCTGGTGTTTCGCGCAACTCAAGTCACGTACTGCGAGCTCGATCGACGCGCCAACGCAGTGGCTGCGCAACTCACCACGTTGGGCGTGGGTCCCGACGTGCTTGTTGGCGTATTCGTTGAGCGATCGGTGGAGATGATGATCGGACTCCTCGCAGTCCTCAAGGCGGGCGGCGCATACGTGCCGATGGATCCGAAATACCCCCAGGCCCGAATCGCCATGATGCTCGAGGATGCCCACGTGAGTGTGGTGCTCACCCAGAAGCGGCTGCGTGGATCGCTACCCGCCAGCGTGGCCCATGTGGTGGTGTTGGACAACTCCGACTCCATCGGCACCGTTCATTCGCCGCCAGTGGTCCCCGGTCTCAACAGTGGGCATCTGGCGTATGTGATCTTCACGTCTGGTTCCACCGGCCGGCCCAAGGGCGTGATGGTGGAACATCGCAACGTGGTGAATTTTTTCACTGCCATGGACGAGGCGCTTGGCCATGACAGCAGCCAGTCACCAGGAACATGGCTGGCTGTCACCAGCATCTCGTTCGACATCTCTGTGCTCGAACTGTTCTGGACACTCACCCGAGGCTTCACCGTGGTGCTGCAGCAGGATGAGAGGACCCTGGCCGGCGCACCACCAATCACCGAATCCACGAAGCGTCCGATGTCATTCAGCCTCTTCTATTTCGCCGCCGACGCTGGCTCAGCACCCAGCGATCGTTATCGACTGTTGATCGAAGGGGCTCGCTTTGCCGATGAGCACGACTTTGCTGCGGTGTGGACACCCGAACGTCATTTCCATCCATTCGGAGGGCTATATCCCAACCCTGCCCTCACCAGTGCAGCCGTGGCGATGGTGACATCGCGCATCGCCATTCGCGCTGGCAGTGTGGTGCTGCCGTTGCACAACCCCATCCAATGCGCCGAGGACTGGTCCGTGGTGGACAACCTCTCCAACGGCAGAGTGGGCCTGTCGTTCGCGTCGGGTTGGCACGCCGACGACTTTGCGCTTTCGCCTGACAACTTCGCCGATCGCCGTCGGTTGATGGCCGACGGTATCGAGGCCGTCCAAACTCTGTGGCGCGGTGGCACCGTGGCGGCGCGCAGCGGGGACGGCCGAAATATTTCAGTCGGCATCTACCCGCCCCCCATCCAAGCGGACCCACCGATCTGGATCACCGCAGGCGGAAGTCCGGAAACCTTTGCCATGGCAGGCCGCTTGGGGGCCAACATCCTCACCAACTTGCTGGTGATGGACCGAGACGACCTGGCCGGCAACATCGCCGTGTACCGAGACGCGTATCGTGCGGCCGGCCATGGTGGGCAGGGGTCCGTGACCCTGATGCTGCACACGTACGTGGGAGCGAGCACCGAGCAGGTGCACTCGATGGTTCGCCGACCCTTGCTCGACTATCTCCGTACTTCGACCGATCTCATCAACCGGGTTCGCTGGGAACAGACCAGCTTCGCCAAGCCCGTATCGCGCATCGACGCCACCACCGTGGAGCCGGGCCTCGACGCTCTTTCCGACGACGACATGAACGCAATGATGGAGCACGCCTTCGAGCGTTATCTACATACTGCTGGGTTGTTCGGCGCCCCGGATGACTGCATGGCCATGGTCGATGGATTGAGCGCTCTCGGGGTTGACGAGATCGCCTGCCTCATCGACTTCGGACTCGACACCGACACGGTGCTCGACGGCCTTGGCCATCTCGACCGATTGCGTCGCCAGTACGTGGTCGAACCGCCGGATGGTTCGGCCGCTGGCCCGGATTCTCTGACAGATTCCGGGTCTGATTCGGCGTCGGACTTTTCGTTGGTGTCGCAGGTGGCCCGTCATGGTGTGACCCATCTCCAGGGAACACCTTCGCTGGCCCAGGTCATTGCCGCCACCCCCGAAGGTCTGGATGCGCTTGCATCACTGCACATGTTGCTCCTTGGTGGAGAGGCGTTGCCGGACGCTGTGGTGAAACGCGTTCTGCCTTCGCTGAGCGGTGCTCTGCTCAACATGTACGGGCCCACCGAAACCACCATTTGGTCCACCGTGGCGCGCATCAACGATGTGGATGCGCCCGTCACCATTGGACGTCCGGTGGCCAACACCCAGGTGCACATTGTTGACCGCAACATGCGGCCATTGCCCATCGCCGTGGCCGGAGAGCTACTCATCGGCGGCGCAGGTGTGGTGCGCGGTTACCTCGACCGGCCCGATCTCACCAATGAGCGATTTGTGAACCTGCCCTCTGTACAAGGTCGCTTGTACCGCACCGGTGACCTTGCCCGCATCCTCGCCAACGGAGAGATCGAGTTCAGCGGCAGACTCGACAATCAGGTGAAGATCAGGGGCTATCGCATCGAGCTCGGAGAGATCGAAGCTGCCATCGGGCGACACCCCGGTGTGGCCGAGACCGTTGTGATAGCGCGCACCGACAGCGCCGCCGAGCCTCACCTCGTGGCCTACGTGGTGCCGAGTACGCCTTCATCTTCCGAGCTGTCCTCCACCGTTGCTGACGACTGGAAACGTATTTGGAACGACACGTACCAACGCGCCAACGCCAGCGATGCCACCTTTGATGTTGCCGGATGGAACAGCAGCTATACGGGACAACCAATTCCTGCCGATGATATGCGCGCCTGGGTTGATCACACGGTTGCCAGGATCATGACTATGTCGCCGAGGCGCGTGCTCGAAATCGGCTGCGGCACTGGCCTGTTGTTGTATCGGGTGGCACCAACCTGTGATCTCTACGTAGGGCTCGATGCCGCCGCCAGCGCCCTGGACCGGATCACCAATCACCTCGCCAGTGACCCCATGCCCCAAGTGTCACTGGTGCACGGTCAAGCCCACGAGCTCACTCAACTGGTGGACTCCACCTTCGACACCATCATCATCAACTCGGTTGCCCAATACTTTCCCGATGCCGACTATCTCGTCGACGTGGTGACACAAGCGCTGGCGCTGCTCAATCCCGGCGGCGCGCTGTTCCTGGGCGACCTGCGAAGTTTGGCGCACCTTCCAATGTTTGCCGCCGGGGTCGAGCTGGAACGCTCACCGGCTGAATTGGCTTGGCTTGAACTGGGCCACCGGGTGAGCAAACGTGTCAGCGCCGACACCGAACTCGTGGTGGACCCAGAGCTGTTTGCGGCGCTGGCCACGCGAGGGTTGGAGCACTTTTTCGTCCAGGTGCTGCTCAAATCGGGACTGGTCGACAACGAGTTGACGAGTTTCCGCTACGACGTGGTGCTGCGCCGAGCCGACAACACCAAATGGGCACCCACCGCATGGGAACACCGTGGGCCTGAACATGTTCTCAACGGCGAGACCTACGACATGGACACCCTGCTCCACGCCATCGATGGGGAACCGTCCGTGATGCGAATCCGTGGATTGCTCAACGCCCGCCTGGTGCCCCACGACCGGTTGATTCGGCTAATGACTCAAAGTTCAGCTGTGCAAACAGTGGCCGAAGGGCGCCAGGCACTGCGCACGGACCCCGCCGAGCCCGTCGGACTGCACCCCGACACGGTGATAGCGCGTACGGAGGCCGACGGCCGGTACGTGGCGGAGGCAACCTGGTCAACAACGGGACCAGACCGGTTCGACCTTCTGCTGCAGCCACGGCACACGCCCCGATTCCGCATGCAGACGGCCCCTGTGAAACCCAAGGCATGGTCGCAGTACACCAATCGGCCACAGAGCAATGGGAACAACACGGATGACCTGGAAACAGCATTGCGGTCTGCGCTACGAGCGCAACTCCCCGACTTCATGATTCCTTCGATGTTCGTGATGATGGACGAGCTTCCCCGGACTCCCAACGCCAAGCTTGACCGAAACAGTCTCCCGGCACCAGACCGCGCTCGACACAACACCGCCTCGGCGACGGTACTGGCGGCCACCAAAGTGGAGCAGATAGTGGCCCAGATATGGGAAGAACTGCTGTCGGTGGACACGGTCAGCGTGGAGGCCAACCTGTTCGACCTGGGCGCCAACTCACTCATGATGGTGCGCGCCAGCACTCGCCTCAGCGACGCCCTCGCCCAGCCAGTGACCCTGGTGGACATGTTTCGCTATCCCACGGTGCGTAGCTTGGCCACCAACGTACTGGCAAGAGATACACCAAGTTCAGATGTCGCAGCCCAGCAGGGCCAAGACCGGGCTCAACTTCGCCGTACTGCAATGCGCCGCCAGCGCGCCCGCCCGGCAAGACCCGATCAGTCGTAGCCTGCGGTGCCCTGCTGCGTGGCTGCCTCGACGGGAACGGTGCACAAATCCCTCAAAGCAAAGATCAGTTGCTGGCGCTCACCGTCAGCATTCATCCATTCCACGGCATCGGGGGGCAATGGCGGGACGGGCGCTTGCGTGATGAGCCCATGTTTGGGACGCACATCAATCTCATCTGCACCCAGCAGGTCTTCATGCATCTTTTCGCCTTCGCGCAACCCGGTGAAGATGATGGGGATGTCCTTGCCGCTTCGGCGGATCAGCGTCCGGGCCATCTCGGCGATGTTCTTGGGCTCCCCCATGTCGAGCACCAACACCTCACCAGGCTCGCCGATGGCTCCGGCCTGGATGGTGAGCTGCACCGCCTCGTGGATGAGCATGAAGTACCGAGTGATGTCGGGGTGGGTGACCGTAATGGCCTTACCGTCGATGATCTGCTGGCGGAACGTGGACAAGACGCTGCCGCGGCTGCCCAACACATTGCCGAAGCGAACACTTACGTAGGTACCTGTGAGTGCAGTTTGGGCAGCATTGGCGGTGAGGCGTTCCGCCACCCGCTTGGAGTAGCCCAACACACTGCACGGGTCAGCAGCCTTGTCGGTGGAGATGTTGACAAACGTGCCCACACCCGAAGCCATGGCTGCGTCCAACACCGTTTGGGTACCCCATACGTTGCTCTTCACTGCCTCACCCGGATTGGCCTCCAGCAAAGGAAGATGCTTCAACGCCGCGGCATGGAACACCACATGCGGTTGCACCTCCTTGAACACCGTCATGATGCGGTCCCGGTCCCGTAGATCAGCCAGCACCAGATCGGGGGAGTCCAGCAACGCCGTGCCCTCGATTGACAGCTGCACGCCGTGCAGGGCGGATTCGTCTCGATCCAACATCACCAAGCGTTCCGGGTTGTACCGGCGAAGTTGACGACACAGCTCGCTGCCGATACTGCCCCCGGCCCCGGTGACCAGTACCCGCTTGCCCCAGATGTACCCGGCAATGTCCTCCAGATTGGTGTCTACCTTGCGACGGCCCAGCAAGTCCTCTTCCGACAGATCCCGGATGTCGGAGCCCTTCGACTTTTCTCCGAACAACGAGCCGATGGGGCTGAGGACCTTGACCTGCAACGCCGGACTGCACTCTTCGGCCTGGGCCAATATTTTGGCCATCAAAGCGGGAGGCACGTCCGAGACCGCCACCAACAGCGCAGTGGCTCGATATTCGCGTGCGACTCGGCTGATGTCCGGCACGGAGCCGAGCACCTTGACGCCGCGCACACTGAATCGCTTCTTGCCCGGGTCGTCGTCGATGAGGCCAACCGGCAGATACGACCCACGATCTTTCACCAAGTCTTCGATCAGCCCACAGCCACGCTCGCCGGCACCGAACACCAGTAGGCGCACCGCTTCCTCCGGCTCGGGTCGACGCCGAATCTCCTGCACCACCCGCCAGGTGTACCTACAGCCCATCATCAACACCAAGGCCATGGAACCCCCCACCAACAGGGCCGACATGGGCGTGCGGGGGTTGAACGGGCGCTCTAACGCAAAGGTCAACAGGGTGGCGGCCACCGTGACCTTGAACAGCAGTGCCACCTCTTCAAAGCTGCCGTACCGACGCCGGCCCCGATACAGACCGGCCAG